>CAMNCV010000071.1 GCA_946534585.1 uncultured Prevotellaceae bacterium | reverse complement strand
GGCATAGCCATGAGGAGCGTGTGTCCATGCACCTACGCTGTGACCTATCATGTGTACCATCCAGTCCTGCTGCTTACCCATACCTATAAGAGTGTTCAGCGCCCATGTGGCAGTCCACATAATGTTAGAGCGAGCTTCATAGTCCTTAGGATTCTTCACAGCCACGCAGCTGCTGTTGATAACCGAGCGCATCAGTCCCTCAGCGAGGTAGTCGCTGGTATTGTCGTCGAAGTCAGAGAAATACTGTTCCATGATATGGTTCATGATATCGTATATGCCAGCCTTCATCTGGTTCTCTGGCACAGTCATGGTAAACTCCGGGTTCAGTATCGAGAACTTAGGCATCAGTCTGTCATCAAACACATGACCTACCTTGAATGTGTGCTCAGCATCGGTTATCACCGTACCGGCATTCATCTCCGAACCGGTGCCAGCCATTGTCAGTATGCAGCCCACAGGCAGCAGCTTCTGTCCTTCAGCGGGATTCTGCTGCTTCAGCCAGAACATATCCCAGTAGTCACCATTGCAGAACACCGATGCCGCCACAGCCTTGGAGTAATCGCATACGCTGCCGCCACCCAAGGCGAGTATCAGGTCAACGTCGTTCTCGCGTGCTATCTTCACACCCTCGTTCAGTTTCTCCAGCGTAGGGTTTGTCATTACACCGGGATTCTCTACTATTGTCTTGCCGGCCTCACGCAGTATAGCCACCACCTGGTCATATATGCCGTTGCGCTTCACGCTACCGCTGCCATAGTTCAGCAAAACCTTGTTGCCATAGTTCTTTAACTCTTCCTTAAGGAAATTCAATGAGTCTTTACCAAAATAAAGTTTGGTAGGGTTATGATAAGAAAAGTTTCCTTGCATAGTCGTATTCTTTTTATCCGTAATTCTCAATCAAGTATTTCACAAATTGTGGGTCGCCGAAGTTGATGGTACCAGTATCATGTTGGTTCATCTTGGCTATCTGCGCCATGTCCTCATCAGTCAGCGAGAAGTCTAATACGTTATAGTTCTGCTCCATGCGTTCCTTGTGGACAGACTTTGGTATTGCCACTATATCGCGCTGCGTAAGCCAGCGCAACGCCACCTGTGCGGCACTCTTGCCATACTTGGCTCCTATGGCTGCCAGCGCCTCACTCTTCACGATACCGTCAACGCCCTGACCGCCGAGTGGTCCCCATGCCATCATCTTCGTGTCAAACTCACTATGTATGTCCTCTATGCCCCGTTGCTGTATCATCACGTTACACTGCAGTTGGTTTACCATTGGCTTCACATCCACATAATGGGCGAAGTCAAAGAAACGACCTGCCTGGAAGTTGCTCACGCCTATGGCTCTCACCTTGCCGGCGCGATATGCCTTTTCCATGGCACGCCATGTGCCGAAGACATCGCCGTATGCCTGGTGTATCAGCAAAAGGTCTATATACTCAGTCTGCAATTTGCGCAGACTCTCGTCTATGCTCTCTGCTGCCTTTTCCTCTCCGTTGTTTGATATCCACACCTTCGTCACGAGAAACAAATCCTCGCGCTTCAGTCCGCTCTTGCGCCATGCATTGCCCACGCCTTCCTCATTCTGATAAGCCTGCGCCGTGTCTATCAGTCTGTAGCCTGCGCTCAGAGCATCGCTTACGCATCGCTCACACTCGTCAGGGCTTACCATAAAAACTCCGTAGCCCAGCACTGGCATCTCTACTCCGTTATATAATTTAATGTATTCCATATTTTTTAATTCATAATTCTTAATTCTTAATTCTCGACTCCCTTCAGCCATTTTTCCACCTTTGCTCTCTCCGTGCGCACCTCATGTCCGTAGATGCTGAATCCCTTCATGACGTTCGCACCAGGGAAAGCCTTCTTTACGTCGTCCACGCAGTTGGCCAGTCCGCTGCCTTCATGTGTAGTAAACGGAATGACGGTCTTGCCCTTCATGTCGTCCTTATGCTTCTTGAAGAAGGTGAACATTACCTGCGGATAGGTGCCCCACCATACTGGACCGCCTATGAACACTGTATCATACTGACTCAGGTCCACGTCGCCCTCATACTCCGGCAGTTCACCTTTCTCAGCCTCTTCCTGCGCCAGTTTGATGAGTGGGTTGTACGCCATGCCGTCATACTTGTGCGTAGCTATCTCAAACTGCTCTGCACCTGTTATTTCACTGATATAGTCGGCTACGATCTTCGTGTTGCCCACCTCAATGTTACCTACCGCGTAGTTGTCTCCCGCATGCGAGAAGAACACTACAATTGCCTTTTTATCCGAGTTCATGACTTCCTTTGTTTCTTGGTTATTTACTTCCTGTTTTTTGCTGCCATTGCAGGCTGTTGACACCAACATGCACAAGGCCAAAACAATAATATAGTTCAATGTCTTCATACCTTATATATATAATTTATTCAAGTTTCGCATTTGCTCACTTCTGGGAAGTTAAAAGGAGTCAAGGGGAGTTATCGCGGCTTTTCAGCCGCTCGGGGAGTTAAAGGACATTACTTCTGCTT
>CAMNCV010000070.1 GCA_946534585.1 uncultured Prevotellaceae bacterium | reverse complement strand
ATTACCACAAATTATCATAAATATTTTATGTTTATCATAATTCATCAAGTTGACGTAACTTTAAGATAATAATATGGCATACGATTATATTAAAGAAGATCAGGCTGGGTACCCGTTTAACTCGAAATATCCGCCAAACTACGATAGAAACGGAGGTCTGTATCATGGATACTGCAATAATTCAGAAGAAACTTTCTACTACGACTTTGCTGTACAGAGATATGATTTACGTTTCAGTTACAATGGTGTAGAGTATTATTTTCTCTCTGAACAGGATTATGCAGCGCAATGTGACAAGACGTTTTCCACAGAAATCCGCCGTTTCAAAGATGGTAATGATGTTCTTGAGAAATTTGAGATTGACGGAAAAAAACTGATAGAGTTAATACCAATGATTGATGATTGCGAACCTGTTTGATTCTGACAATCTGATAGGTTTGAGCGTGTTTTAGTTTGCAAAGTGTCAAAATGAGAAGTGCCGCCAGAAAACTCAAAATAGAGTTTCTGACGGCACTTTTCAGGTATTTATGAGGCAAAAAACACCTCTTGAAGTGTCAAAGCATAGCTTCCACGATGTAATATCCGTAATATGATAGCTATTAGAAAACGTAGGAAACCAAATAAATGTTATTGTCGGATTGTGGGAAAAGTAGTAATTTTGCACTCGGAAACTTGCATAGGCAAACATGACGTTTTATTTATAGGTAAAAAGTAGATTAGTTATAATGATTAGGATTAGCAAAAAGATTGTCTTGGCAGCATGGCTTGCCGGCTGTGCTTTGTCGGTATTGGCACAGGGTGGCAATATCGATGGTATCAACACCTATTATATAAAGAGCCCACGCTTTGCACGTCCGTTGGTGGAATGTTGGATAAGGGAGTATGCCAAAGTGCGCCCTGAGGTAAAACTGTGCATACAGAAGGGCAATGACAGGCGGCATAGCGATATGCAGGTGGTGATTCGCCGTGATGGAACAGAACGCCACAGCGTGATGTACTTCGGCGAGTATGCCGTGTTACCAGTTACCACACAGGGGTCTGACGCTGCCCGACTGCTCAGGGGGAAGACACTCAGCGCAACACGTATGCGCACTATATTCTTCGACAAGAGTGCCGATGCATACGATAATGCCGAGAACATGGAACACCCACAGGTTGCCTCTATCTACATTCTGTAGATACCACATCTATCTTGAAAATCCAAAATAAATTTGGATTTTCAAGTGTTTTTTCGTAACTTTGCAGACGGAACAAACAAACGACAGATGGACGACGAGATAATTGTAAATAGCGAAAACGAATACGAAAACGAGTATCAAGGCGAAAATACTGAGGTTGAAAACGTAACTGAAGACGTTGACGAAGCAACGGAAGCAGCAGCGCAGGGCGATGGCTCCTATAAGCCCGTAAACCGCTTTGACGCTTCGGTGGTTCACCACCTAAGCGGTATGTATCAGAATTGGTTTCTGGATTACGCATCATACGTAATCCTGGAGCGTGCCGTGCCACACATCGAGGATGGTCTGAAGCCTGTACAGCGACGCATACTCCACTCCATGAAGCGCATGGATGATGGTAGATATAACAAGGTAGCAAACATCGTAGGACACACCATGCAGTTCCATCCGCATGGCGATGCCTCTATAGGCGACGCTCTGGTGCAGCTGGGACAGAAAAACCTGCTCATTGACACACAGGGCAACTGGGGCAACATACTGACAGGTTCGTCGGCTGCCGCACCACGTTATATAGAAGCGCGACTGAGCAAGTTTGCTCTGGAGACGGTATTTAATCCGAAGACCACGGAGTGGCAAATGTCATACGACGGACGCAACAAAGAACCTATCACACTACCTGTGAAGTTCCCGTTGTTGCTGGCGCAGGGCGTAGAGGGCATAGCCGTTGGACTGAACTCAAAGATTATGCCACATAACTTCTGTGAGATATGCGACGCGGCTGTCAGCTATCTGCGTGGAAAAGAGTTCCATTTGTACCCTGACTTTCCAACGGGAGGCAGCATTGACGTGTCGCGCTACAACGACGGTCAGCGTGGAGGAAGCATCAAGGTGCGCGCCAAGATTGAGAAAATAGATCAGAAAACGCTCGTAATACGCGACATACCTTTCTCCAAGACCTCAGAAACTCTGATTGACTCTATAACGAAGGCCGTAGAGAGGGGAAAAATTAAGGTAAGAAAGGTGGAAGACCTTACGGCGGCAAACGTAGAGATTCTCGTTCACCTTACACCAGGTGTCAGTTCGGATAAGACGATAGATGCACTCTATGCCTTTACTGACTGCGAGGTGAGCATATCGCCAAACTGTTGCGTCATAAAGGATAAGAAACCACAATTCCTGACCATCAGCGACGTGCTGCGTGCAAGCACCGACCAGACAATGAATTTGCTGCGAATGGAGTTGGAAATACGCCGTGGCGAATTGCTTGAGCAACTGTTCTTCTGCTCGCTTGAGAAAATCTTCATCGAAGAACGCATATACAAGGACAAGAAATACGAGAATGCAGATTCAATAGATGCTGCCTGTGAGCATATCGACGAGCGATTGACACCTTATTACCCACAGCTCGTGCGCGAAGTAACCAAGGACGACATACTGCGCCTTATGGAGATAAAGATGAAGCGCATACTGAAATTCTCGAAAGATCAGGCTGACGAACTTATAGCCAAGATACAAGCAGAGATTGACGAGATTGAGCGCGATCTGGGCAGGATGGTTGACATCACCTGTGAGTGGTATGAACATTTGAAGCAGAAGTATGGTGCGGAGCACCCACGACTGACCGAGATACGCAACTTTGATACCATAGAGGCAACAAAGGTGGTAGAGGCTAACCAGAAACTGTATATCGACCGTCAGGAAGGATTTATCGGAACTGGTCTGAAGAAGGCAGAGTACGTATGTAATTGTTCTGACATCGACGATGTCATCATATTCTACCGCGACGGTAAGTACAAAGTGATTAAGGTGGCGGAGAAGATTGACGTGGGCAAGAACGTCATGCACCTCGGCATCTGGAAGAAAGGCGATAAACGCACAATCTACAACTGCGTATATCGCGATGGTAAGCAAGGTCGTAACTTCGTAAAACGTTTCTGCGTGGATGCCTGCACGCGCGACCGCGAATATGACATAACGCAAGGCACGCCTGGCAGTCGTGTCTTGTACTTCACCGCCAATCCTAACGGCGAAGCTGAGGTGATAAAGATAACACATGAGCCTGGTCCGAAAATCAAGAAGATATTCTTTGATTATGACTTCTCTACGCTTGACGTAAAGGGACGCGGTTCGAAGGGTAACACTCTGACAAAGTTCCCCGTACATAAGATCAGCCTAAAGAGCCACGGGCACTCTACACTGGGAGGGCGCGAGATATGGTGGGATGCAGATGTCAACCGTCTGAACTATGATGCCCACGGCATATCATTGGGCAAATTCCTTGATGGCGACAGCATACTCGTAGTACTTACCAATGGCGACTTCTACATTACTTCACCTGACCCGAACAGCCATTTCGAGCAAAACATACTGCGCATAGAGAAATGGGATGAACACAAGGCATGGACAGCCGTAGTACTCGATGAGGACAACAACGGCTTCGGCTACCTGAAGCGCTTTGAGATGGAAGCTATAAAGAGCCACCGCTCATTCCTTGGTGAAAATCCGAAAAATAAACTCCTACTGCTTACCGATACGGCTTTCCCACGCATCAAAGTGTCGTGGGGCGGCAATGACAGTTTCCGCGAACCTATGGAGATTGACTGCGAGGAGTTCATTGCTGTGAAAGGCTTTAAGGCAAAGGGAAAAAGAATCAGCACCTTCGCTATCGATAAAGTCGAGGAACTGGAGCCTCTGCGCTTCCCCGAACCACCAAGCGATGGTTCTGAGGCTGCAGACGAAGAGGTCGCTACAGAAGAGAATGAGGAAAATCTTGACCCTGACGCAGGCAAAAGCCAGCAGCAGGTGCGCGATGAACTTATAGGACAATTAAATCTCTTTTAATCTAAAAAATTGACCATTATTACTACTATAACTAACAAACAATAAAACTGAACATGAAGAAATGTCACATTTCTATATTGTGCGTGCTGTTGCTTAGTACCGTAATGCCAATGGTGGGAACGTATGCACAGCGCCAAGTAATCAACCTGAAAGACTGGCAGTTTTCGCGCGACAAACAGGAGTGGCAGAACGTTGTCGTACCACACGACTGGGCAATCAGCGGACCGTTTGACAAGAAATGGGACCTACAGACTGTTCGCATTGTCCAGAACGGAGAGAAGGTAGCAACGGAGAAGTCTGGTCGCTCTGGCTCATTGCCATGGATAGGCAGGGGCTATTATAAGTGCGTGGTTAACAGTTCGCTATTCGCAGACAAATCGTTTGACCAGTCTTCATTCTACGAACTTCAGTTTGACGGTGCGATGTCTGAACCTACTGTTTTTGTAAATGGCAAAAGAGCGGGCTACTGGGCTTACGGATACAATGCTTTCAGACTTGACGTTACAGACTTCGTGAAGCAAGGCGACAACATTATTGAGGTTGAGTTGGACAATAAAGAGGAAAGCAGCCGCTGGTATCCTGGAGCAGGTCTCTATCGACCAGTGCAGTTGGTGATAACTCCTAAAGTACACATAGACCCTTGGAGCACCTCCGTACGTACTATCGGGCTGAAAGAAGGCGTTGACAACCACGGACGCACTGAGCCTCAGGCCACCGTGGCTTACGAGACGAAATTGCAAGGCACAGACTTCAGTGACGTTGCCTGTGTCGTCGAAGTAATAAATGCTAATGGCTTTATGGAGGCTGGCAGCCACTTCGACGTGTCGGCTGATGGAGTAATAAAGACAGAACTGACGCTGAGCAAGCCAAACCTGTGGTCACCTGAGTCTCCATATTTATATAAGGTGCGCACACGGTTGTTCCGCAACCATAAGGTGATAGACGAAACCATTACCAATCTTGGCGTGCGCACCATCAGCGTTAGCAAGGAAGGCGGTTTTCAGCTAAACGGAGTTACACGAAAGATAAAGGGCGTATGTTTGCATCATGACCTTGGTCCTTTAGGTGCTGCCGTCAACAAGGCTGCACTAATCCGCCAGATAAAATTGATGAAAGAGATGGGATGCGATGCCATTCGTACCTCACACAATATGCCTTCAACCATGCAGATGGATCTGTGTGACTCACTCGGCATGATGGTGATGGCTGAGAGCTTCGACATGTGGATATATCCAAAGTGTAAGAACGGCTATGCACGCTTCTTCAAGGAATGGGCAGAGAAAGACATCACAAACCTCGTGCTCAACCACCGCAACCACCCCTCTATAGTAATGTGGAGCATAGGCAACGAGATACCAGAGCAGTGGGACAAGAACGTCGGAGTGGAATGGGCAAAGAAATTGCAGAACCTGTGCCACGAACTTGACCCTACACGCCCTGTAACACAAGGTCTTGACCGTGTGGACAATGCACTTGCCAGTGGCTTTGCCGAAGTGATGGATATCGTAGGTTTGAACTATCGCGACCATAAGTATGACAAAGCTTTACACGAGACGAGCAAGGGCTTTATACTGGGTAGCGAAACCGCCAGTACGGTAAGTTCGCGCGGCGTTTACAAACTACCATACACGCCAACGAGCAAAGGAGTGTATAGCGACGGACAGTGTTCGTCTTACGAAAACGAATGGTGCCCATGGAGTAACCTGCCTGATATGGATTTTGAGGATATGGACGACCTGCCCTATACCATCGGTCAATTCGTCTGGACGGGCATAGACTACCTCGGTGAGCCAACACCGTATGACGAGTATTGGCCAAGCCGCTCGTCGTACTTCGGTATCTGTGACCTTGCAGGTTTGCCTAAAGACCGCTACTATCTCTATCGTTCCGTATGGAACAAGGAAAAGCATACACTTCATATCGCTCCACACTGGAACTGGGGCAAGGAGATGATAGGTCAGACGGTGCCTGTACAGGTGTTCAGTGACTACGATGAGGCAGAGTTGTTTGTCAATGGCAAGAGTCAGGGACGAATAAAGAAGAGTACTGCCAAGCCTGGCTATAAGGTGGGAGCCGAACAGTATGTGCCCGACCTTGACCGTTACCGTCTGCGTTGGATGAACGTAAAGTATGAGCCAGGCGAGCTTAAAGTCATAGCCTACGACAAGGACGGACGTGAGGCAATGATTGAGACCATGCGCACGGCTGGCGAGCCTGACCACCTGCTACTTGAAGCAGACCGTAGCGTGATAACAGCTGATGGCAACGACCTTTGCTACATAACCGTGTCAATGGTTGATAAAGAAGGCAACCTCTGTCCGCTTGCTGACGACCAACTTTTGTTTGAGGTAGAAGGTGATGGAGCATTCAAGTGCGTCTGCAATGGCGATGCAACGTCGATAGAGCAGTTTACCGAACCCACCATGCGACTGTTCAGCGGAAAACTCGTAGTTACCGTACAGAGCACCACGAAGGCTGGCACAATGACGCTCAAGGTGCGTCGTCCTGCAGCATCAGCACAGCAGAAGGGAAAGAAAAACATAGTCTCGGCTGCCGTAGCACTTGAGTCAAGCATTGATATAAAGACAAAGTAAACCATACTCTGACTAAGAACGAATTACCATAATTCCCCATAATTATCGAAATTATGGACTATTATGATAATTCGTTTTTTACATATTAGTGTGTTCTATGAATAAACTTTGCCACTTTTTCATTAAGTTTCATCTTACGGTGGTAATTGTTTGAACACATTATATATCAAGGTTAAGTGTCAGTGATAGCACTATTACGTAATAACATATTGTTTTTAATCCTCATCGTATGCACGCAGAGTGCTGTAGCACAGGAACGCCAACCGGCAATAATCATCTGTCCGGGCGGCAGTTACTGCTGGCACGATATGGAAACAGAGGGTACCAAAGTGGCTGAATGGTTAGAGCAGAACGGCATCAAAGCCTTTGTGTTGAAATATCGCGTGCAGGGCATCTTTGACTATATAATGCACACCCGCTACATCTACCGCGGCCACCGCCACCCCGACGCTCTCAACGATGCCGACCAGATGCTTCGCTGGGTACGCAGCCATGCCGACTCGCTCGGCATTGACCCCAAGCGCGTGGGCATGATGGGCTTTTCCGCTGGCGGACACCTTGTTATGTCGGCAGCAGAGTTCCTTGAAGATAAGCCTGCCTTCGTAGCTCCGATTTACCCCGTGGTCACCATGCACAAGCCATACGTACACAAACGCTCACGTCGTGCATTGCTCGGAGAGTACGGCAAGCGCAGGAAGACAATGCGTGACTCTTTATCGCTTGAAAAGCATGTACCAGCGGACTGCCCACCAGTATTCCTCGTAAACTGTAAGGACGATCCCGTGGTTAAATATCAGAATTCAGAGTTGCTCAACTCTGCCCTCACTGCCCGCGGCATACGACATCGCTACATACAATATGAGACTGGCGGACATGGTTTCGGAGCATCCGACGAAAAAGGTACAGCAGAGTGCCGCCAGTGGCGTACGGAGTTCCTGCGCTGGATGAAGGAAAATTCTTTCTTACACCCATAACACCCTAATCTGTACTCATAAGAAAATCTGAAACAATTTACGAAAAAATGGTGTAATTCAAAAAGATTTTGTAAATTTGCAACGTAATAAGACTTTTAACTAAATACAAGTATTGATATGAACAAAATCAAAACACGCTTGGCATTTATAGCATTGATTATGATGCTTGGTGCAACTGTGTTGACTACTAACGCTTTGGCAGAGCCTATGCAGTGCAACCTGCCCGTAACCAACTACCATTACCGCGACAGTGCAAAGATTGTCAAAAACGGCTATACCACCTACGATATTAAGGTCAGCATGCCAAACCTAGGCGAACACATAACGCAGGTAGTACGCGACAGTATCTTTGCCTACATCACTGAAGCAGAAGGAAAAGCATCAGCAGGAACTCTACCTGTTGACCTGTACCAAGGATTTGATAAAGCATTTAAGAAGAAGGCAAACAAATTCTTCGACCTTCACAAGGGAGATGCTAACGACGAACCCGAGATGCGCGAGAACGGATACCCTTACTATTATGAAATGGAGATAAGCCCCGAGGCTGCTTGCTCTGAATTCGTCACCATGTATTTCACAGGCTACGAATATTGGGGCGGTGCACATGGTATGCCGTATGAATACGGGATAACCTTCCGCACCAGCGACGGCCACGCCATGGAATGGTCTGACTTCACAAAACGTCCCGAATTCCTACGCCCTACCATATCGAAGCATCTCGATCCTAATTTACTTGACGACCCTACTAAAATTCGTCCGTTGCCAGCCATCACACCTTGGCTACGCGGCGATAATCTGGTATTTAAGTACTCTGCCTACGAGATTGCACCTTACGCTTCCGGAATGCCCGAGGCTGAGGTACATTACTCTGAAATCACTGAATATCTTACGCCTGAAATCATAAAGATGTGTAATACTTACGATGACGAAAACGAAAGTGGCAGCGGTGACGACTGCGACAATGTCGAAAGTACCGATTTCATTTATGACACACTCGTTGAGCCTAACGAGCACAAGGTAGTAGGCCAGCCTAATATCAAATCGTTTGTCAGTGCAGTACTCGATGTAGATACTGCCCACGAGGGGCAGTTCGATATGCGCAACGGCTACTGGGAGTTTTCAGAAGAAGGCGATGGTTCCATAAGATACAACGCTGCCTATTGGAACCGCACCGACGGCTCTAAACTATTCATAGTGAGTTATTGTGCTACCCTTTATGTGCCTTTAAATCCTCAGACAGGTTTGCCCAGACATGGCATCGCCACTGCAAGCAATCCGTGGATGTTCTACGATTTCGCACCTTCAGAGGACGGCGACGGCACGTATGGCTATTCTTACGAATCGGGTTACGTAACGTATATCTACGATGCTAAGCGCAAGGTGCTGACTCATGTATCAGACATGAACTTACTTGGCGACATGCCCGATGTAAATACTCATCGCTATCTTATTTTGCCTCAGCAAGGCAAAGACATTAAGGTGCGTGAGGGAAATCCCCACACTGGCGACTTCCGCTACCGCACGCTGCGCTGGGACGGTATGAAATTCATTGACGGTATGAAACAGCGCGACTGACCCATACTTAACAAACAAAACTACACTCCCCCTGAAACAAACAAAACTACACAGCACCTTGAAACGACAAAAAAGTATGATTACGCTTTGCCTGTATGAACTCAGACATCGTAATCATACTTTACTCTAATTAATAGAACCCACCTTTAATCTTTTTACCCTTAAACAAAATTCATCTATATTTCCGTTATTCTTTCTTTCGTATGCCCATGCGAGCCTCAACCACATTGATTACATAGTCGCCAAGTTTCTCACACTCATTGATAAGATCCATGTATATGGAGCCAAGGGCATAACTATATTTATGGTCGTTGATGTCGTTGATATTCTGTTCCTTCAACTGATTACGGAAGTTGTTAATCTCTATCTCTATATTAAATGAGCGATTGGCATTGAGCAAATCCTTACGACCATTCATCAGTATATTCATCTGAGTGAGCGAGTCATCGGTAAGCGCAAGCATCTGGTGTGCATGGCTGAGCTGTTGCTCTGTGAAAACCTCCTTTGAAGAATGTAGTCGTTTGATGGTGCGAGCCATATTGTAGCAGGAGTCGCCTATTGATTCAATCTCACTTATCTCACGCATCATGGCACGTATCTTCGCTTTAGTCTCGTCAGAGAGATGGAGGTCACTGACTTGATCAAGATATTTGGCTATCTCTATCTCCATATTGTCAGAAATCTGTTCGTACTTCTCAATGCGCGAGAACAGTTTTACGAATGACGTGTCATCCTTTTCCTCAAGCAGTTCGCGCGAGAGGCCAAACATACGGTGTGTGCGGTTGGCGAAATTACATATTTCCTTCTGAGCCTCAAGCAACGAAAGCTCTGGTGTCTCCATGATGCCAGTCTGAATGAAGTGCAGACGGAAGTCTTCCTCTTCCTCTTTTAAAGACTTCTGACTTGTTATCATGTGGCATGCTACCCTTTCTATCTGTGGTATGAACCAGATAAGTATCAGAGTGTTTATCACGTTGAACGATGTATGGAACGTAGCCAGTACAAACGGCAACAGACGGGGATTTGGCATCTCCGGGTTATATCCTACCATACTACACACGTGGTCGGTGAACCAACGGAAGATAAACATAATCCACACGACGCCAAAGACATTGAAGAACATGTGGGCGAAGGCGGCGCGACGTGCCTGCGTATTGGCCGTCATAGCTGCTATGTTTGATGTCACCGTAGTACCGATATTCTCACCCATCACCAATGCTATACCGAGGTATATAGGCATCACGCCCGTAGCACAGAGTGTCATTGTGATAGCCATCACGGCTGCCGATGACTGCACACATACGGTCATCACACCGCCAATGAGCAGGAATACGAAATATGACAGGTAATTGTCTTCAAACGAACTGAAGAAACTCATCACTGCCGGTATCTGCTCCAGATGCATCTCTGCGCCCGTTACCTTCAGCGTACCGAGACCCAGAAGCAGGAAACTGACACCAAAAAGGAAGTCGCCTATGATACGTCGTGTCTTGCTGTATATTAGCAGTATGCCTATGAAGAACGCAGGCCAGACAAAGTCAGTGATGTTGAATGAAAAACCGGCAGACATTATCCATGCAGTGAATGTGGTGCCGATATTTGCTCCCATAATGATTGAAATAGCCTGGGCAAGCGTCAGCAGTCCTGCGTTGACAAACGATACTGTCATTACGGTCGTTGCCGTTGACGACTGCACTGCGGCTGTTACGAATGCGCCAGTAAACATTCCAGTAAAGCGGTTTGTTGTCATTGCCTGTAATACATGGCGCAACTGCGGGCCTGCCATCTTCTGCAAGCTCTCACTCATCGACTTCATACCGAACATCAGCAATGCCAGCGAGCCGATGAGCTTAAAAATAATCCAAATTGACATATTATAGTGTAAATAGTGTGCCGAAATCTCCACTTGTTTTTACTATTTGCAAAGTTATATATTTTTTCATAACAATAATAATACTTTTTCGTTAAAAATTTTTGCTCAAAAACAAAAAACGTTAAATTTTCAACATCGAAAGTGATTAGTATCGAATTATTAACTGTTTAAGACAAAAACGAAAAAACAACTTTCCCATATTTTTTGTAACTTCCGTGGCTGAAATAACCGAGGTAAGTTCTATTGATTAACCTTACAAGCATACAACGATAAAATCCCAACACACATCTATTTAACATACATAAACACGGTGAAGGGTAAAAAAAGAATGGCTTGTTTGGCTGATTACAGTTTTTTTCGTAACTTTGCAAGCGATAAAAACGAAGTCACACTTTATATATAATGAGAAAGAAACTATTCCTGTCACTGTTGCTTATATGCACATCCGTGCTGATAAATCCACAAGCTACGGTGGCTTATGCCGCACCGGCTACCCCGCAAACCGACACTACAGCCGTAAAGGCTGCCAATGACACTACCAGCCAGTTGCTCGATGAAGCAGCCCTTGAGATGGCTGACACCACCATGATTGACAACATGGCGGAAGAAGGTGCCTACACGCAGTTGAAGACAAAGTTCGTAGAGGGCGGCGCCGGCTTTATGTCACTCGTAGCCTTATGCTTGATTATCGGTCTGGCATTCTGCATAGAACGCATCATCTACCTTATGATGTCAGAGATTGATGCCAAAAAATTCATGCAGTCAGTAGAAACAAAGCTGACCACGGAGGGTGTAGAAGCGGCAAAGACCTTGTGCCGCAATACCAAGGGACCGGTAGCCAGCATCTGCTATCAGGGATTGCTACGCATGAACAGTCCTGCTGACGAGATAGAGCGTTCGGTAAGTTCCTATGCCACGGTGCAGACGGGAAAGATGGAGAAGGGTTGCTCATGGATTACGCTGTGCATAGCCATGGCACCATCGCTTGGTTTCCTCGGCACGGTAATTGGCATGGTGATGGCCTTCGACCAGATACAGACAGCAGGCGACATCAGTCCGACCATCGTAGCATCAGGCATGAAGGTGGCACTGATTACTACCATCTTCGGTATCATCACCGCACTGATATTGCAGCTGTTCTATAACTATATACTGTCGAAGATTGACCATCTGACGGCACAGATGGAGGAGAGTGCTATCACGCTGATGGACATTCTGAAAATGCGTAACTCATAATGCGCCAGTCATAAATGCCGTAACATCAACCATACCCCTATGATAATAGCTGACATAATGATAGTATTGATGGCCTTGGCGGTGCTGGGAGCACTGGCTGCCGTAGCCTTAAGCGTATGGCACTCGCTCAAGATGAACAAGCGTCGCGCTGCTGAGAACGGCGTGCCGGTAGGCATCATCGACTGGGCTATCATCGGAGTGCTCACGACCGTGTGCCTGATTACGTGGCTCGTGTGGTCGTTTACCGACATGTGTATCATCACGGCAGCCGTCATGCTCACAGGTGCCACCGCAACAATAGTATATGACAAACTGAAAAAGCGCCCCACGTATGCTTAGACTAAGGAAGAAGCGCGATGTGCCCGGGCTCGACACCACATCGACGTCTGACATATCATTCATGCTGCTCATATTCTTTCTCGTCACCACATCGATGGACAGCGAGAAAGGATTGGGACGCCAGCTGCCGCCTGTTGACCCCGAGGAACTGCAGGAGATGGTTGACGTGGACCGTTCTAAGGTGATGACCATGCACCTGATGCAGGGCGGAAGGCTCACCATTGACGATAAGGAGACTAAGATTGACGATGCCATGCGCAAGGCAGTCAGGCACTTCATAGTGGAAAAGGGCAGCCGGCATATCATCGAGCTACAGGTGGACCGCAATGCCGACTACGATTCCTATTTCCGTCTGCAAAACCAGATTGTACTGGCATACCGTGAGTTGCGTAATGCTGCCGCACTGAAAAAATACAAACACACGTTTCAGGAACTGACCGAGGAGCAGCGCGACGAAATCAACAGTCAGTTTCCGCAACGCATACAAGAGACCGTAGAAGCAGCGATATGAACATACGCCGACATAAGCAACGCAGCGTGCCGAGGCTCAACATGGCTTCGATGCCCGACCTGATCTTCACCGTGCTGTTCTTCTTTATGATAGTGACACACATGAGGAGCGAATCACCACGCCTCAGCGTTGAGACGCCTGAGGGCAAGGAACTGACGCAACCCCAAAACAAGCGCAGCATGGTAAACCTGTATATCGGCACCGACAAGCACGGCGTGACTCACATTCAGGTGGGCGACCGCATCGTTTCCGTGGAGCAGATAGGCGCTGCGCTCAGTGCTGTAGCACAGCCATCGCTGATGGATGACGAGATGCAGGGAGGTGGAACCGTAGTAAATATCAAGGCTGACAGAAACACACCGATGGGTGTCGTGGCTGACGTAAAGCAGCAGCTGCGTAACTATGGCTACCTGAGCATACGCTACAACGCTACGGAGAAGAAAGACTGAAGGACGGGAAAAACCGGAGAAATGAAGGATTGAAAGACTGAAGAACTGAAGGTCTGAAGAAAAAATAGAGAGGAGCAAGCATTATGGCACAATACAAACTCGACGAATTAGACCGCAAGATACTGCGTCTGATAATCAACGACGCACGCCTGCCAAACCTTGAGGTGGCTCGCCTGTGCGGTATCAGCGGCACGGCTGTTTATCAGCGATTACAGCGTTTGAACAACCTGGGGGTGCTGCATGGGACGCACTACGATATAGATGCAGAGAAGATAGGCTATGAGACGTGTGCATATATCGGTCTGTTTCTGAAAGACCCCGAGCGCTTCGACAAGGTGGTTGAGGCACTGCGCAAGATTCCCGAGGTAGTGGAGTGTCACTATACCACGGGGTCTTTCGATATGTTCATAAAGATATATGCACACAACAACCACCATCTGCTGAGCCTGATACACGACAAACTGCAGCCATTGGGACTGTCGCGCTCGGAGACTATCATCTCGTTTCACGAGGCTTTCACGCGCCCTCTCTGCATTGACAGCGACGCCGCACAACAGCAATAACCACAGAACGCACTCAGATTATGCCGACAAAGGAAATAAAATACGAAGCTGCCATGAAGCAGTTGGAGGAAATCGTGAGTAAGATGGAGAACGGAGAACTCGACATCGACTCGCTAAGCAAGGAACTGAAGCACGCTCAGGAGCTTATAAAGCTGTGCAAGGACAAGTTACAGAAGACGGAAGAAGAAGTAAACAAGATAATGAATAATCAATAAATATCCATGACACTATACCCGAAACTCATAACCGACGCACTGGCTACCGTGACGTATGCCGGAACGAAGAAGAACATCATAGAAAGCGAAATGCTCGCTGACCAGCCGAAAATCAATGGCAACAGTGTGGAGGTTGTGCTCATATTCCCACGCGAGACCGACCCTTTCCTCAAGTCAACGGTGAAGGCTGCCGAGGCTGCCATTCACTACCATGTAGGAAAAGAGGTAGAGGTGACGATAAAGACGGAGTTCAAGTCGGCTCCCAGACCCGAGGATGACAAGCTACTTCCCGAAGTGAAGAACATCATAGCCGTAAGCTCTGGCAAGGGCGGAGTGGGCAAAAGCACCGTCAGTGCCAATCTGGCCATATCGCTGGCGCGACTGGGTTACAGCGTAGGACTGCTCGATACTGACATCTTCGGGCCATCGATACCTAAGATGTTCCAGGTAGAAGACGTGCGTCCCTATGCCGTTGAGAAAGACGGCCGTCAACTTATCATGCCCGTGGAGCAGTACGGCGTGAAACTATTGTCTATCGGTTTCTTTGTCAATAAAAACACCGCAACGCTGTGGCGCGGCGGTATGGCATGCAGTGCGCTTAAGCAACTCATTGCCGATGCCGACTGGGGAGCGCTCGACTACCTGATACTCGACACGCCACCAGGCACGAGCGACATTCACTTGTCGCTGCTGCAGACGCTGGCCATCACCGGAGCCGTCATCGTGAGCACACCACAGGCCGTGGCACTGGCTGACGCACGCAAGGGTATCGATATGTACACGAACGACAAGGTCAACGTGCCTATACTCGGACTGGTAGAGAACATGGCATGGTTCACGCCTGCCGAACTGCCCGAAAACCGTTACTATATATTCGGAAAAGAGGGCTGCAAGCGTCTGGCAGAAGAGATGCAGGTGCCGTTGTTGGCACAGATTCCGCTCGTGCAGGGCATCTGTGAGAGTGGCGATAGCGGTCTTCCTGCCGCGCTCGACGTGGCATCGCCCACCGGACAGGCTTTCATTGCGCTGGCGCAAAGCGTAGTGACAGTGACCAACCGCCGCAACGCAGAGCGAGCGAAGACGCAGAGGGTACAGACTCACTAACGCCCATTGTAACCAACTGATAACCACTCCGTTGCAATCGCTATCTGATTACCTCGTAAAAGCTATGCGATTACAGTGTAAAAGCTATGCGATTACAAGGTAATCAGATAGCTTTTACTTTGTGACAGCATACACAGCAAAAAACGAACCCAAGAATATCACACTACGACACTATGCAGAATATAGAGATAATACAACAATTCTCGCCAATACGCTCTACGTCGTCACTGCGCCAGATTGCGCAGGATGCCACGGCAGAGTATGTCATCATTTCAACAAAACCCACTGAGTATTCCCTGGGCATGAATGCTCTGGAACGCATGGCGCACGTGGCTGACGACACAGGGGCGCTGATGCTCTACTCTGATTATTATACCATGACCAACGGAAAACGCGAGCAGCATCCCGTAATCGACCTGCAGGAGGGGGCACTGCGCGACGATTTCGACTTCGGTGGCTTGCTCCTTCTGCGTACCAGTGCGCTGAGGGACTTCGTGGCTTCTGACCCTACCGACTACAAGTATGCCGGCGTATATGCCATGCGTCTGTATATGCAGCGCTGCGGAATGGTGTTCCACCTTAACGAATATCTATATACAGAGGAGGAACTCGACACGCGCAAAAGCGGTGAGAAGCAGTTTGATTATGTCAATCCGCGCAACCGCGAGGTACAGATTGAGATGGAGCGTGCCTGCACGGAACATCTGCGCAAGATAGGAGCGGCAGTGGACACCACCGTCAGGAAGGAGCCCGACTTCACCGAGGGGACATTCCCCGTGGAGGCTTCGGTCATCATCCCTGTGTTCAACCGCGTCAAAACCATAGCCGATGCGGTCAGGAGCGCACTAAGCCAAAAGACGTCGTTCCCCTACAATGTGATAGTGGTTGACAACCATTCTACCGACGGCACCACCGAGATACTGAGTGAACTGAAACAAGAATTGGAGCAAATATCACTGGAAGATGGCACCGAGACGTCCGCACAGTCAAACAGCAATTCCAATTCTTCACGCCCCACTCCTCACTCTTCACTAATAACAATCACGCCCGACCGCACCGACCTGGGCATTGGCGGATGCTGGAATGAGGCAATTTACAGCGACCATTGTGGACGTTTCGCCGTGCAACTTGACTCCGACGACCTCTATTCTTCGCCCGATACGCTGCAAAGCATAGTGGATTGTTTCCACGAGAAGAAAGCTGCAATGGTGATAGGCTCTTACCGTATGTGCGACTTCGACCTCAATACGCTGCCACCTGGCATCATCGACCACCGCGAGTGGACTGACGAAAACGGACCTAACAATGCCCTGCGCATCAACGGTCTCGGGGCACCGCGTGCCTTCTTTACGCCTCTGCTGCGAAAGGTTGGTTTCCCAAATACCAGCTACGGCGAAGACTATGCACTCGGACTACATTTCAGCCGACATCATCGCATAGGAAGAATATATGACGAACTGTATCTTTGCCGTCGCTGGGGGGGCAACAGTGATGCTGCGCTGAGCATTGACCGCATCAACGCTAACAACCAATATAAAGACAAGTTGCGCACCATCGAACTGCGTGCAAGACTGCGTATGAACTCAAAATAGTCCTCTGTATGGAAAGAACGAACACGATAAAGGATTTCTTCGACCAGCAACTGAGGCTGTGGCCAGAGGCTCGCGCGCGCTACGAGGCACTGAAAAACGTGAAGACAAGACAAGTTGGGCAGTTGCTCTTGCAGCATAATCCTGCACGCATAGTATCAACAGGTGCCGACATCAAGAAAGCAGTATCAGGCAAAAGGCCGTGCTTTCTTTGCTCATCTAACAGACCTAAAGAGCAGTTTGCTGTTGATTTAGGCTGTGCTGAGATACTCGTTAACCCCTACCCCATCCTGCATCAGCACTATACCATACCGCTGAAACAACACAAGCCACAGGAAATCAGCCTGTTTGAGGAGTGCATCAGTGCAATATTCGACCTTGATTCATCGCTGATGATATTCTACAACGGTCCCCACTGCGGCGCTTCAGCTCCCGACCATGCTCATCTGCAGGCCGGTACGTCGGGGCTATTGCCCATACAACGACTTTGGAACAACGATGTAGAGTGGCTCAAAGAGTACAATGGAGCACAGGTAGGACTGGTCAAGGCATACGCATGCCCAGTGATTGCAGTTAAGGGAAAGCCACGCATCGAGACGCTGCCCTTTATCGGCAACGATGTCAACATAATCACTTGGCTTGAGCAGGGAGAGCAGATAGCACTGCTATTTCCTCGTAGCAAACACCGTCCGGCGTGTTACGACCACGGCACTCTCGTAAGTCCTGGTGCGCTCGACATGGGCGGTCTTATCATTACTCCACAGGAGAAAGACTTCAACGAGCTCGACGAGAAGGCCGTAACGGATATACTCAAGGAGGTGAGCATGACGGAGACAGAGGTGAGAAACATAATCAACAAGATACGATAATGGCTGAAAAAATGGTGAATGTGGGCATCGTAAGCGCCCAGTATATCCGTTTTCATCTTAACGGCATATATATACAAGATGACAATGAGGTCAGCGGTGCCCACGAGGTGCATTGCACTGACGGCGTAATCCAGTGGCAGGGACAGACTTTTAAAGAACTCATTTTCAAGCCACAAGCGACAGATTACTCGTTCAGTATTGAGGATGTAGTGATAGGAGTCAACTTCCATTGGGAGCGAAAGCAGACGCAGACGTTTCTCGGTTCACTGCGCATCATAGTTGATGGCGACAAGCTTTGCGCTATCAATACGCTGCCAGTAGAGCGTTATCTGGAAAGCGTAATATCAAGCGAGATGTCATCTACATCAAGTCCCGAACTGCTAAAGGCTCATGCCGTGATATCACGCTCATGGCTACTTGCCATGCTTGAAAAGGAAGAGGGAAGGAGAAATAACGACAAAAGAGAGCCTGAAAAAGGATACGGCATTGCACAGTCTGATGAAAAACCTAATCCTTCACCCGTCACTATTCAATCTTCACAGACTGCATCTTCGCTGATAAAATGGTATGATCGCGAAGACCATACACTCTTCGATGTATGCGCTGACGACCATTGCCAGCGCTACCAAGGCATCACTAACGCCAACAATCCCCACGTAGTGGAAGCCGTAAGCACTACAAGGGGACAGATATTGACCTACAAGGGGGAGATTTGCGACACGCGATTCTCTAAATGTTGTGGTGGAATAACCGAGGAATATCAGTATTGTTGGGACAATATTACCAAGCCTTATCTGCGCAGCGTGACTGACCCTTACTGCAATACTGATGACAGGAAGATACTCTCTGAGGTACTCAACGACTATGATCAGGAGACCATCGATTTCTATAACTGGTCAGTAGAATACACTCAGGAGCAGTTGTCAGAACTCATCAGCCGAAAGCGTGGCATTGATTTCGGCCGCATACGCTCACTGGAACCCGTAGAACGTGGCAAGAGCGGCCGCATCACCTTACTGCGGATAGTGGGCGAGAAGCATACGATGGTGATAGGGAAGGAATTGGAAATCCGCAAGACTTTATCTGAAAGCCATCTGTACAGTTCATGGTTTACGGTAGAGGAAAGCCAGTACGATGCCGACGGCTTCCCCAAACGCTTCGTAATCAACGGTCGTGGCTGGGGACACGGCGTAGGTCTTTGCCAGATAGGAGCTGCCGTAATGGGGGCTAAAGGCATCGACTACAAAGACATACTGACATTCTATTATCCCGGAGCGGAAATAACTTCTATTTCCTAATGCAAACCCCGTTACTCCTTGACGCATTGATTGCAATCCCTCAAAGCATTGATTGTCACTCTCGGCTACGCATCAAACTGTCGTAGTCGAGTTTCTGATTTCCTACATATATAAAGCGTTTGCCTGGCTTGTAACCCGCACTGAGCACATCGTCCTCACTGCGGTAATGGGAGGATTTGACACGTCCCAGAGTCAGCATCATCTGTCCCACGAGGTCATGGCTATACGGACGGTCTTTCGCTTGCTCCACCGCCTTTACCACATCAGGATACGTAGCCTTGTAGCGGTCGGACATCCACACCACAAACGGTGTGGAATGCTGGCTGCGAGCGTATGAAGTCTTCATAGTCTTGTCCATGCCAGGTCGATTGGTGCGATCTCGATAGTCATATACCTCCTCGCCATGGTCAGAAACAAATACCAATACGGCACAACGATTACGGAAGAGATCAAACAACATTCCAAGTGTCTTGTCGGTCAGATGCACTGCATTATCATAATCGGCTATCAGTTGGCGTTTTTCATTCGTAATCCATGCTTCCTTGCGCTTTATATCTGTAGCAGAGAATACGGCAGCTTCTTTCGGGTATCTCTGAGCAAAATGGAAATGCTGTCCCCAGAGGTGCATCAAAAAGAAAGTTCTTTTATTTCGTTTACTCAGTTCCTCTTCAACATATGGTGGCATTTCATGATCAAAGTGCCACTGATCTTTAGCTACACAGTCAAAACATACTGACGTAACTTTCGGCGAGTACATCTCATAGAAAGAACCACTATAGTGGCGGTCATCACCTCGCTGGTTGTCGAAAACAAGTGTTGCGAAACCTGCTTTACGAAATATCTGTGGCCAAAAGGCATAACGGTTCCACTTCTCATCAGCTGTCAAGTGGTTTAGCGAAAGCATATTCTTCATTGCGAGTGTTGTAGCATTGAAAGGAGACATCACGTCAGAATATGCTATAAGATTTCCTTTTTTCTCCTCACTTTTCATACAAGGTGTTGTCGGCATGACATATCCATATATTGAAGCATGGGAGCGAATAAAACTCTCTCCGATAACAAATACCACGTCGAGCGTATCATCACCAGCTACAGCTGGAATTTCTTTATCAGTCCTCTCTACCGTGGTGTAAAAAAACATAGCCTCCTCAGTTTTCGCTTTTATTCCGTCAAAAGCAATGACAACTGATGATACTGTGTTCTGTACAGGAACCCAATCGAGATACTTGTACGTTGATGCCGACATTATTGCAAATGGCATCAGAACAAGAACAACAAGTGTGCTGCCAAATATAGCGTTCTGACTATCTATTATGCGTTGTCTGTATTTCTTCCATAGGCATTCTGATGCTACGATGAGCACTGCAATCAGCAGAGCCTTTATTATGTATTTCACAACTTGCCATGTTAACAGAAACGACTGCACAAAACCTGTGACCTCATCAGAATTTGTCTCCAACATCATACTGATTGTTTCGGCATTGATATCGGTATCGAAGGTCCATAGCAGAAAACGGCGAGTTATGAATGTAACTATCAGCAAAGCATACCACACGGAACGTAGGAACGTAGAAACGTGCGTCCTTGTCAGTAAACTGACAAGGACGCACGACACGCTGGCTATGCCAATGACATAATATAGATCATTGCGTATAAAATGATCTCCGAATTCAGCATCAAAGGCAAAGAGATTAGAAAGTCCAGTAAAATAGCTTAGCGGTTCATCTGGGTTAAAGCAACCAGGACTGAGCAATACCACCGTTGCGACGAACAAAGGCAGATAGTATATCACCGAACCTATGGAATGAACCCAAATTGTATGGAATATGTATTTCAGTTTTTTTACTGTCATTTTCAAGTCTATCCCTGATAATACCAAGGATTAGGAATTAGAAGTTATGAATAGAAAACACGTATTACGAATTATGAATAGCCAACAAATCAGCATACTTCGTTATTGCATCACGTATCTCTGAGATGCAGATGTACTCATCGGCACTGTGTGAGCGCGAACTCTCACCTGGTCCGAACTTAAACGAGGGGAAACGCATCAGCGCTTGGTCAGAGAGCGTGGGCGAACCAAATGGTGTCATGCCCATCTCTATGCAACGCTTCACAAGCGGATGCTCACGAGATATGCTCGAAGAATGTAGATGGAAGGAACGAGCCTTAATCTCACTGTGTAGCCGTGACTGCAGGAAAGCAAACACATCTTCATTGGTGTAATGCTCATTCGTGCGCACATCAATGATGAAACGACACTCATCAGGCACCACATTGTGCTGCGTTCCACTATTTACCACGGTGCATTGCATCTTCGTTGGTCCGAGCAAATCCGACACTTTCTCGAATTTGTAATCACGTATGAACACGAGGTCATCAAGTGCTTCGTATATAGCATTCACGCCTTCGTTGCGTGCAGCATGACCACTTTTGCCGTGAGCAGTGGCATCAATCACCATAAGGCCGCGCTCTGCTATGGCAGGTTGCATACCTGTAGGTTCACCAACGACTGCCACTATGCCTGCTCCGTTTTTGGCTTTGTCAATGAGTTCCGCCAGAGTTGTATCGGTGAGTACGCTCCTTATGCCACCAATGCCACTCACTTCCTCCTCACACGAAGCAAGATACACGAGGTTATATCTGCGCTCTGCACCACCTTTCGACTGCTCAGTCTCATATGTCTGAGGTGCAGTCAGATACCTGAACACCTGCAACAGGCTCACCAATCCACCTCCGCAGTCATTGGAACCGAGACCGTAAAGACGGTCATCCTCCTGCGTTGGCATGAAAGGGTCACGCGTCCAGGTAGCCACGGGTTTAACGGTGTCAATGTGAGCGTTAAGCATTATCGTCGGAACATCGTCGTCCCAACCGTCAGAGCATATCCAGAGGTTATTGCCCTTGCGCTCTGGCTGAAAGCCATACTGGCGCATAGTCTGCTCCATTATGTCGGCAGCAGCAGCCTCATCACGGCTCACTCGCGGTGTGGCTATAAGCCGCTTGAGCAGTTCCACGGCATCATCGACGTATTTTTCTATCTCCTTATCTGTCATATTGGCTATCCTTTCTCTGCCACGTCAAGTGGCAATCACGTAATATCAGAGCAACTCCGGCAGTTCAAACAGACGATTACTGTTTGAGCCCTTAATCATTATCAGTTTGCCCTTGACAGGGTTTGTCGTAATTTCCTGTTTCACATCGCTGACGTCACGGAACTTACGATACTGGCAATCGATATCCTCAAAGCCCTTACCTACGAGCCATACCTCGTCATACCCGTTATCACGCAGATAATCAACGATACGTTGATGCTCCTCACGACTTATGCTTCCGAGTTCACCCATGTTGCCGAGTATGAGCATCTTGTTATCGCCCTTCATCTGAGTGAAGTTCTCAAGAGCCGCCATCATCGACGTAGGGTTAGCGTTATAGGTATCAATTATCAGGCGGTTGTTAGCCGTTTCCTTCATCTGCGAACGGTTATTCGTCGGCACATACTCCTCCAGTGCGGCAATGATGTCGCCCATTGCCACCCCAAAGTGTTTTCCTACGGCGACAGCGGCGAGTGCATTTTTCAGGTTGTACGCACCCACAAGATGTGTCGCTACCTCATATTCCTTGTTATCATCAATAACCCTGAGGCGCATATAGGGGTCGCTATCCATAAGCGAGCCGCGCGTATCGGAGTGCTCATCCGTACCGTATGTCTTCTGCAGATGTAAGCGACTACGTACTTGTTTCATCAAAATCTCGTTGTCATAGTCAACGAACGCCACGCCTTCGGGGCTCGCATACTTAAGAGCATCATACATCTCACACTTTGTCTGCACCAACGTCTCAAAGGAGCCGAACCCCTCCAAATGTGCCTTTCCAACGTTAGTTATCAATCCCGCCGTAGGATTGGCTATTTCTGTCAACGGCTTTATCTCGCCAGGATGGTTTGCTCCCATCTCTATTATGGCCACGTCGTGCTCCTTTCTGAGGCGTAGCAGCGTAAGAGGCACACCGATATGATTATTCAGATTACCCTGAGTATAAAGCACATTATATTTCTTACCGAGCACGGCAGCAATTAGTTCCTTGGTGGTAGTCTTGCCATTGGTGCCGGTAATGCCTATGACTGGAATCTGGAACTTACGGCGATGCTCGCCTGCAAGCTGCTGCAATGCCTCCAAACCGTTACTTACCAATATGGTACGTTTATCCGTAACATACTTTTCCTCATCGACTACAGCGTAAGCACAGCCCTTCTTCAGAGCCTGTTCAGCATACTCGTTGCCATTAAACTTATCGCCTTTCAAGGCTATAAACATACTGCCCTCCGGACAGTTGCGGCTATCCGTCGTGACCTGCATATTGCAGTCTTCACAGAATATCTCGTAAATGCTCTTTCCGTTCATGCTCTTATCTGGCCATCGCCCTCTATAATCCATTTATAAGTAGTCATTTCTTCCAATGCCATCGGACCTCGCGGACCGAGTTTCTGCGTTGAGATACCAATCTCAGCACCAAGTCCGAACTGCGCTCCATCGGTGAAGCTGGTAGGTGCGTTCCAATAAACGCAGGCGGCATCAACCTCCTTTTGGAAGCGCAGGGCTGTCTCACGGTTTTCTGTCACGATGCTTTCTGAGTGACCACTGCTGTACTTTCGTATGTGAGCCAGTGCATCATCGAGCGAGTCAACCACCTTGATTGAAAGGTCATACGACATCCATTCCTTGCCATAGTCGGAATAATGGAACTCTACCCTGCCCTTCATCGGTTCCAGCAGCGCAGGTATATCCTTCTCACGGTCACGATGAACGAGCAGGCAGTCAAGCGCATTGCATACCGATACGCGGCGCGTCTTGGCATTCTCGATGATGCGCTTGCCCTTCTCCAGGTCGCCATCCTTATCGAAGTAGGTATGGACTACACCGGCACCAGTCTCAATCACGGGCACCTTGGCATTGTCGCGCACGAACTCTATGAGTTTCTTGCCGCCGCGAGGAATACAAAGGTCAATATAACCCACGGCGTTAAGCATCTCGCCAGTAGCCTCATGCGTGGCTGGCAAGAGATTGATTACGTCGGGATTGATATCCTCCTCTTTTAATATATGGCGTATCATTGCGACAATCGCGCGGTTGGAGTCATCGGCATCCTTACCTCCTTTGAGCACACAGGCATTGCCTGACTTGAAGCATAGCGAGAAAACATCGAACGATACGTTAGGCCTTGCCTCGTAAACCATGCCTATAACGCCGAAAGGCACTGCCACACGATACAGGCGCAGACCATTCTCAAGCGTATGGTCCTTAGTGATATGTCCCAATGGTGACGGCAGGTCAGCCACATGGCGCATATCAGAGGCTATGCCATCGAGGCGCTCCGGCGTCAGCTGCAGGCGGTCATAAAGCGGATTAGCCTTATCCATACGGCTGAGGTCGCGAGCGTTGGCAGCGAGCAGTGACTCACTCTGTCGTCCTATCTCGTCGGCAATGCGACGCAGAACGGCATTTTTCTTCTCGTCAGAGATAAGTGCCAGCGAGTAACTGGCATCTTTCGTAAGTTGGAATTGTATATTCATTGCTGTTTCGTTTTCTGTATGCAAAATTACGAAAAAAATACGCTTTCGCCAAATTTACAGACAGAAAAGTAAGGCATTGGCACTAATTAGAAAGTCTGTCAGCTGGTGACTCAACTCATTTTTTGCCCCACTTTGGTTTTTATTTTCACTCAAAAGAACACAAAACTCAATCCTGCAATTACGCCAAAATAGCAATAAGATAATACGTTGATTATCAGTAGTTTCGCAAAAGCTATCTGATTACGTCGTAAAAGCTATGCGATTACCGTGTAAAAGCTATCTGATTACACTGTAATCGCATAGCTTTTACATGGTAATATGATAGCGATTGCAACGCTTTGATTACACCGACATATCATGGCACAAATGAGAGGTATAATTCAAAACGCAACATAGACTTTGCAATCAATTCCATTTTAACAAACAATAAGCAAAAAAAACGAAAAGGCAAATGGCTTTCTCGTTTTTTTTTTGTAACTTTGCACCCGAAAGTTAGCATTCGAAGGATATGACATCCGCCGAACTGCTGCACTCGAAAACACAAAAGGTAAAAAGTACAACTTAATTATAAGGATAAAAGAAATGGAATTTTTAACAAACGAAAAACTTACTATCGTCGGTGCAGGCGGTATGATTGGTTCTAACATGGTGCAGTCAGCCCTCATGCTGGGTCTGACTCCTAACATTTGTCTCTACGACATCTTCGAGCCTGGTGTTCACGGTGTTGCTGACGAGATGGCGCACTGCGCATTCCCTGGAGCTAACATAACATGGACAACTGATCCTAAGACGGCTTTCACTGGCGCTAAGTATATCATTTCTTCAGGTGGTGCTCCACGTAAGGATGGCATGACACGTGAGGATCTGCTGAAGGGTAACTGCAAGATTGCTGCCGAGTTCGGTGATTTCATCAAGCAGTACTGCCCTGACGTTAAGCACGTGGTCGTTATCTTCAACCCTGCTGACGTTACCGCTCTCACCGCTCTTATCCACTCTGGTCTGAAGCCTAACCAGCTCACTTCTCTCGCTGCCCTCGACTCTACACGTCTGCAGCAGCAGCTGGCTCAGGAGTTCAACGTACAGCAGGATAAGGTAACAGGCGCTCACACCTACGGTGGTCACGGCGAGCAGATGGCCGTATTCGCTTCTCAGGTTAAGGTTGACGGCAAGGCTCTTGCTGACCTGCCTCTCTCTGCCGAGCGTTGGGCTGAGATTAAGCACAACACCATACAGGGCGGCTCTAACATCATCAAGCTCCGTGGTCGTTCTTCATTCCAGAGCCCAGCATATCAGGCCGTGAAGATGATTGAGGCTGCTATGGGCGGAAAGAAGTTCACTCTGCCTGCTGGTTGCTTCGTTAACAACGATGAATACCAGAACGTGATGATGGCTATGCCTACCACTATCGACGCTGAGGGCGTAAGCTTCACTAAGCCTGTTGGCACTGCTGACGAGATTGCTGCACTGAAGGCTTCTTACGAACACCTGCAGAAGATGCGCGACGAGATTATCTCTCTCGGCATCATACCAGCCGTTGAGGACTGGAAGTCTCTGAATCCAAACCTTTAATCAGAATTAGAAATCTGAAGGATTGCAGGGGTGAATGACCCTCTGTTCAGATACAAAAAAAAAGTATGATTACCGCTGGCTGCAGTGATGGCAGCCGAATGGTAATCATACTTTTTGTATTATATAGCCTATTATATCAGGTTATTATTCTTAAGGTGGGTTCACACATCAAGTTTCTCATACTTAGAGTGGCGAGATTTGTATTCGGGTACTATCTCTTTCATCACCCTGACGGTCTGCATATCGTCGCCCAGACGGCTCACCTCATACAGTCTTTCCTCATTGGCAAGGGCTTCGGAATAAGCATATTCGCGCACCTTGGCCACACGTATCTTCGGATGCTGCGTGGGCAGAGTGGTCTCGTCATCGCTCAGCACTTCCTCATATAACTTCTCGCCATCACGCAGTCCGGTGTATTTTATCTCTATCCCCGTCGCATTCGACAGTGATATCATACGCTTTGCCAGGTCGGCTATCTTTACAGGCTTACCCATGTCAAACACGAATATCTCGCCTCCCTTGCCTACGGTGCCTGCCTCAAGCACCAGTTTGCAGGCTTCGGGTATCAGCATGAAGTAGCGTATGATGTCAGGGTGGGTCACCGTTACGGGACCTCCGTTTTCTATCTGCTTTTTGAATATCGGTATAACCGAACCATTTGAGCCAAGCACATTACCGAAACGGGTGGTTACGAACTGCGTCACGGCTGCCGTGCCGTCAGCTTGCTTGATTGTGGTGTCAGGCTTGCTGAGCTCTGCGTTTAGCGACTGGCAGTATATCTCACATATTCGTTTTGAACATCCCATAACGTTGGTGGGATTTACGGCTTTGTCGGTAGATATCATAACAAACTTACGCGTGCCGTATTTTACCGCCAGGTCGGCAATCACACGCGTGCCATAGATATTGTTCTGTACTGCCTCCGAGGGATTGTCCTCCATCATGGGCACGTGCTTGTAGGCTGCTGCGTGGAACACATATTCTGGTTTATATTCTGCAAACAACTGCTCCATGCGCCCTGCATTGGTGATGCTCGTAACTATGGTGTGGGCTTTTACCTCGGGGTGTTTTCTCACCATGTAGAGCCTTATCTCGTGCATGGGGGTCTCTGCCTGGTCAACGAGCACCATTTCGGAAGGATTAAACTGTGCAACCTGCCTGACCATCTCGCTGCCTATACTGCCGGCAGCACCTGTTATCATGATGCGCTTGCCTGTCAGCTGGCGACTTATCTCGTCCATGTCAACCTCTATCTTTTCTCGCGGCAGAAGGTCTTCAATGCTTACCTTATGGAGCATTGAAGGTTCGAGCGACTGACGACGGTCCCATTCGTAATCGCTGCGAGGCATGTAGATGCGTATGCCTGCATCTGTCAGTTTGTTTATCAGACAGTCGTTATTGCGGAACTCATCTATGTAGAGTGGCGAAACGAGTATGTTCTTCACCTTATTTTCTATCAATACGCTGAGTAGTTTGTGGTCGTCTTTATATACGGGAACACCGGCAACATAGGTATTTGTCCTGTCTTCATCAGGCGATATCAAACCCTTTATATAGTACTGGGAATTATACTGACTACGTATGCTTTTCACAAGGCTCACGGCTCCCTCGCGAGCACCATATATGAAGGTGGGCTTTGCATTGCGGTTTCGGATATAGGCTTCATATATCGTCTTAATCATTATACGCCAGCTACACATGCTTATGACTCCCAAGGCACAGGCTGTGGCTATGGTGCGCAGCGTGGGGAAGTCGGGGTGCAGTCCTTCGTAGCACACTATGCGCACCAACATGGCGAGTCCGCAGGCGCATACACAGGCATAAAGCACGTTGCGCAGGTCAAGGAACGTAGAGAAACGTATGATATTGGAGTACGTGTGAAACACTCGGAAGAAGATGACATGAAACAGACATATCAACGATATGAACCCCATCTTGAGCCAGAAATGCTGTATTACGCCATTGCCTCCGATTACAAAGTATATGCTTAACACGTAAGCGGCATATACACACATAGTGTCAATGGCAAGTACTGACCAGTATGGTAGCGAACGTTTGTTGAAGTACCAGTTGCTGATATTGTTAATTACGTTCATCATGATTTTGTCTGTCTGAGTCGTTTTTGGTATGATTATTTGTTCTTTGCCACGACGTTTGTGGCTTTTGGTTTCAGGTGGGGAGCATTTATTGCTTTGTCAGAGGTCTGTATGCTTTACTTCTATGTTCTCATGCAGGAACACCGTGGCACATTCCTTGAATCGCTCTGGCGACTCAGTGGTGTAGTAAGTCACCGTACCGCCACGGCTGCAGCGTGCGTCCATTTCGGGATGTCGGTGCAGGTAGTCTTCAAGCGATGCCGCTACGTATTCTCCTTGTGGTATTATCTTTATGTGTTGTGGCGTGGCTTTGCGTATGGCTGACATCAACAGCGGGTAGTGTGTGCATCCCAATATAATGGCATCGATTTCAGGGTCACGCTCAAGTAATTGGTTGATGCGCTTGCTTACGAAGTAATATGCTCCGTCGCTTTCGGCTTCATCCGCTTCTACTATTGCCGCCCAGAGAGGACAGGCTTGCCCCGTCACGGTGATGTCGGGATAGAATTTGGCTATCTCCAGTTCGTAACTGCGTGAGCGTACGGTGCCTTCCGTTGCCACTATGCCTACATGGCGGCTCTGTGTCAGCGAACCTATCACCTCTACCGTGGGGCGGATTACTCCGAGCACGCGCTTATCGGGTGCTATTAGTGGCAGGTCCTTCTGCTGTATAGTGCGAAGGGCTTTGGCTGATGCGGTATTGCAACCAAGAATGACGAGGTCGCACCCCATATCAAAAAGACGCACTACAGCCTGGCGAGTAAACTCATATACTACGTCAAAACTGCGCGAACCATATGGAGCTCGCGCATTATCACCAAGATATATGAAGTCACGCTCGGGCAGCCTGCGACGCAGTTCGCGCAAGATAGTCAGTCCGCCGTAACCAGAATCGAATACGCCTATCATTTTAATTGTGAATTACCTCACGTATGCTTTTATCTTAGCCGTCACATCTTCTGCCCTCGAGGCATCAATATATGGACAAGCCTCACTGTCGGTGTTGACTATCATAAGATAGGAACCGGAATATCCTACGGTCTGAACAGCCTTGTTCAACTGTTGCTTTACTGGTGCCAGAGCATCCTGCTCAGCCTGCTTCAATAGTCGCTCAGCCTCGGCCTTAAACTGCACATTGCGGTCTAACAACGCCTGAAGATCAGCCTGTCGTTTCTGCTTTATGGCTTCATCGAGCATATTCTGCTGGTCGAGGAATATCTCATATTTCTCGTTAAACTCATCCTCTGCCGTCTTGAGTTCATCCGCATATTGCTTGCGAAGCTCCTCAACGCCAAGCATAGCAGTGACGTATTCAGTCATATCCTGCATCACTGAGTTGTAAGAGAAATAACCGATTTTCGCCTGCTGCGCCATCATTGTAGCACAGCAAGCGAAAAACATTGCTATTGAAAGAATAGTTCTTCTCATTCAAAAATAAACATTACGGTGGGAATTAACACTACCCACATATAGTTTTTACTTCAATTTATTGAGCTCAGCCTTCACGTCAGCTGTCACATCCTTTACGTCAGAACCCATATACAGGAATGCACCTGTCTGAGCGATGTGTGTGTAGTTGCCAGCCTTACCTACATTCTCTATTGCAGTGACAACCTTCTTCTGTATAGGTTCAAGCAGTTCCTGCTGCTTCTTCTGCATCTCCTGCTGGTTCTGCTGATAAGCCTCCTGCATCTTCTGATACATAGCCTGAAGGTCAGCCTCTGTCTGCTGCTGCTGCGTAGCGCTCATGGTAGCCTTGTTCTTTTCATACTCTTCTGCCTTGCGCTGTATTTCCTCCTGCATAGCCTTGAGGTCATTGTCATACTGCTGTGCCTGAGCCTGCAGCTCGCCATTTGCCTTTGTTACTTCAGGAAGGCTCTGCATGATAGCCTGTACGTCAACGTGTCCGAACTTCTGAGCATTGGCACCCAGTGCCATAGTGAATGTTGCAACGAGTGCAATGATAGTCTTTTTCATTTCTTTTGTTTTATTGTTTTTGGTTTTATTATATACTACTAATATTACAATTATAAATTATGAATTATAAATTATGCATTATGAATTATGCATTATGAATTGATCAGTATCCCAGTTTGCCGAGTACCTCATTAGATATGTCTATCTTTGGTGATGCAAAAATAATGCCATTGTCGCTGGCGCGGTCGAGTACCAACTGATAGCCACGCAACTCTGACACTTCCTTCACCGCATTGTATATCTCGTCCTGTATCGGCGACATCAGGCTCTCACGCTTCTTGAACAGTTCACCTTCTGGTCCGAAATACTTCTTTTTCAAGTCTGCAGCCTCTTTTTCCTTCTGCATGATAGCATCCTGCTTGGCTTGCTTTTGTTCCTGCGACAAGAATACTACTTCATTCTGATAGTTTTTATACATAGTAGAAGCCTCGGTGGTCAGTGCTTCCACCTCTGCTTGCCAGCGTTTGCTTACCTGAGCAAGTTGCTCATTAGCACGCTCATAGGCTGGTATATTCTTTAATATGTACTCCATATCTATCAGCGCATACTTCTGCGCATTGGCTGCAACAGCCACTACTGCCATGATGGCTACGATGATAATCTTCTTCATAACACTTCTTCGTTTTATTGGTTTAACGATGCGAAAGTATATATTTTTATGTTTATGCGCAAGAAGTAAATCCCTACTTTGTAGAGGATTTTCCCTAATCAATGCGTGGAGTGCGGATTAGAACTCCTGTCCGAGGATGAAGTGGAAGTTGCTGCCACCCTTGCTTCCCCCTATCGTCTTATCGAAGCCGTAAGCCCAGTCAAGTCCCATAAGTCCTACCATCGGCAGGAAGATGCGGATGCCAAAACCTGCAGAGCGTTTCATATCGAATGGGTTAAACTTCTTTACGTCGTTCCATGCATTACCAGCTTCCACGAAGCCCAGACCATAGATTGTGGTATTACCCAACATAAACGGATAGCGAAGCTCCATAGCAAAACGGTCATAGGCATAGCCTTCATATCCGCTTGGCGTCAGTGAGCCATTCTCATAACCACGCAGTCCGATGGTTTCCTCGGCATAGCTGCTTGAATATCCTGACATACCATCACCACCCATATAGAAGGTTTCAAACGGTGATCTCTTGTCCTTGTTGTAATGTCCGAGAATACCAAACTCAGCACGCGTCATCAACACGAAGCATTTGTTGCCACTGCTGAGCGCAGTATATGTCTTTGACTTGAACTTCCACTTATGATATTCAATCCAGCGATATTTTTCCTGCTGCTCCGAGCGATATCTATCAGTTCCGTAATAGGAAGACTGTGCAAGTACTCCATAGTCCTTTCCGTCAAGCACCGACCATGGCGGTGTAATACTGAGTGACAGTTCAAACTCCGAACCTGTACGTGGGAAGTATGGGTTATCTGTTGACGAACGTGTCAGCGCGATATTGAAGTTGAGGTTATTACAGTTACCCGTGCTTACGAGGAAATAACTCCAGTTCTTCAGCATATAGCGAGTATAGGCAAGGCTTACCGACAACTGAAAGTAGTCGTCAGGCCAGCGCAGGCGCTTACCCCATCCTATTGAACCACCGAGCAAACGTACATACTTATCAGGGTCATAGTAATTCTCTACATTCACAGTATTGCTTGAAGTGCCAAATTGGCCAAGGTAACTATAATAGTTGTTACGCCAGGCAGTGTTGTAGTAGTTTGAATTCACATCGGTCTGCTTTGAATAGAACACACCTACGCTGAACTGTATCGGTCGCTTGCCACCGAACCAACCTGTAGCGTATGACAGATTATATGACTGGTAATACGTACCATTGGTCTGTGCGCTGATGCCAAGTTGCTCACCATCGCCTATAGGCATGATGCCACGGTGCTCTTTATTGCGATTGAAGAGATTAGCCATTGAGAAGTTATTCAACTTCAAGCCTATCTTTCCTATCACACCCGTCTGTCCCCAACCGAGTGAGAACTCAACCTGGTCGTTTGACTTCTGCTCCAAATTCCAGTTGATATCTACCGTGCCGTCATCGCCGTTAGGCTTAATATCGGGGTTTACCTTTTCTTGGTCGAAGTGTCCCATGGATGCGATTTCTCGTGCAGAACGCATCAGAGCATCCTTTGAGAACAAGTCACCAGGCTTGGTGCGCAACTCACGACGTACTACCTTCTCGTACAGTCGGTTGTTACCAGTTATACGCACATGAGAGATATGAGCCTGCGGGCCTTCCATTATGCGCATCTCAAGGTCTATGCTGTCGCCATCAACGTTTACTTCTACGGGGTCGAGCTGATAGAAGAGATAGCCATTGTTCCAATAGGCATTACCCACGGCATCGTCATCCTCGCTCAAGCGCTTTTTCAACAACGTCTGGTTATACACATCACCCTTCTGCATAGCAAGCATACGTGAGAGGTACTCCGTATTATATACGGTATTGCCAGCCCATGTTATATTGCGAATATAGTACTTTTGACCCTCATTGATTTTGAAATACACATCAACATGCTTGTCATCCACGTTTACTACGCTGTCAGCAAGCAATGCTGCATCGCGGTAGCCTTGCTCGTTATACCATGTGATAAGGTTCTGCTTGTCTTCCTTATATTTCTCTGGAGTAAACTTAGAACTCTTGAACCATGAGCGGAACTTTCCTCCTTCGTGCAATTTCTTCAGCGCACCTTTCTTTATAAGTCCGCCCTTCAGCATTGACTCTGAGATTTCCTCATTACCCGTGATGTAGATATTTCGAACCTTAGACTTCAGTTTCTTGTCTATCTCGACATCAAGAATGACGTGGTTCTTCTCGTTCACGTCGTCACGCTGACGTATGTTTATCTCTGCATTCTTAAAGCCCTTGTCTGCAAAATAGCGCTCAGCCAATGTCTTTGCGCGAGCAAGCATATTCGGAGTAATCTGCGACCCTTTGAGCAAGCCGAGCTTCTGCTCCATATCCTCGCGCTCAGCCTTCTTTGTAATACCGTAGTAGTTGATTTCACTGACTCGCGGACGTGTCTTAAGATAGATATGCAGATATATGGAATCACCAACGATAGAGTCTGCCGCAATCTTCACATCGGAGAACAAGCCATGCTTCCAGTAGCGCCTGACGGCATCGGTAATCTCATTGCCAGGCACGCTGACACGCTGACCTACCGATAGGCCGGATATGCTGGTGAGCATATAGTCTTCATAATCTTCAACGCCACTGACGCGCAATGCCCCTACGTTGTATATCTTAACCTGCGAGGCATAAGACACCTCAGGGTTGATTATCTTATCCTGAGCGCAGATACGCACACTGCAGTATGCCAACTGCAAAAGCAGTATCAAGGCAAGCGTCATCGCCCGACGGCTTGCTGTCTGTATCATACCTGATGTATATCTTGTATCAATCTTCATCTTTCTACTACGAATTGAGCTTACTCTCCTCTTCCTCTATCTGTGCCTCGGTCTTACCGTAACGGCGTTGCTTCGACTGAAAACTCTCTATAGCCTTATGCAGGTCTGCCTCTTTGAAGTCAGGCCAATAGACAGGAGTGAAATACAGTTCGGAATACGCAATCTGCCACAACAGGTAATTAGATATACGTTGTTCGCCTCCTGTGCGTATGAGCAGGTCAGGATCAGGCTGGAAACCTGAGTCGAGATTATGGTTTATCGTATCCTCCGTTATATCTTCCGGAGCTATCTCACCTGCCTTTACCTTGCAGGCAATGCGTTGCATGGCATCAGTGAGTTCCCAGCGCGATGAGTAGCTTAACGCTATGGTCACTGTCATGGCATCATAGGAAGCTGTGTCTGCCTCAAGTTTCTCCATTGCATTACGCACATTCTCTGGCAAACGACTGCGGTCGCCTATCATGCGCATCCTCACGTTGTTTTCATCAAACAGCTCTCGCTTCAGGCTTGTCAGTACCAGATTCATCAATGCTGCCACCTCTGCCTGCGGACGGTTCCAGTTTTCCGTAGAGAAGGCATACAGCGTGAGATACTTCACACCGAGGCGTACACACTCCGCTGTTATTCGTCTTACCGTATCCACACCGGCAACGTGACCCGCAGTGCGTTCCTTTCCTTGCTCAGTGGCCCAGCGTCCGTTGCCATCCATGATTATGGCAATATGTTGTGGTATTATATTTCTATCCATATCTTGTATTATGTGCTATTACCTGTCCTTCATACACGTAGGACACTTTGCTGAAAAACAGTATGTCAGCGCAACCATCAGCGTTGAGTAGCAATCCGTATTCTTGAATATTCCATTACTCTTAACGCGGTATGGGTCTTTCACTCCATCCAGTTGGTCGGTGAGTGAGAAGTGCATCTGCCAGTCAACGGTTACGTTAAGGCGGTCTTTCACCCTGAACTTCACTCCAAACCCTATGGGGACATTTGCCGAGACGAGGCTTTTCGTTGACGATTGTGGCTGCGGATTTGTATAGTCATACATTTCTGTGCTGCTGCTGACGTATGTCAGTCCCACGCCAAGCGATATGAATGGTGCTATGCGCTGTGCTCCACGATAGTCGTGCCCAGTGCCGAATGCCCAGAAGTTGTACTCGTACATTGCCGACAAATCGCCAATCGTACTATTAAATTCGTATCCTCCGGCTTCGTCTATGTCGGGATAATCCGTCAGTGCCTTGTCATAGGAGCCTTTTACCTTTGTAACCATGCCTGACAGTCTCACTGCCGAGCGTGGATTTATTATCTTTCGGAACATTGCCGCTCCTCCTGGCTGTATATTTCCCATAAGGCGACTATTGAAATCGCCATAGTATGTCGTAGCTACCACTCCTGCACCGATGTCATAGCGGTATTCCACGTCGTCTTGCGCCATCACTACCTGCACGACTGCTGCAGTCATCGTAATGAGCCAAACGCGCAATGCAAAGTTCTTTATGTCACAGAACCCTATTTTGCCCACGTCTCCATGTTCTTACGTCCGCGCCATATCTGGCCATGCTTCACTCCGTCACTGCCGGTCGTGCCATCACTTATTATATATATGTAGCCCTTACCGTCAGCCACTATCGTTGCAGCATCTGTGGCTGCGAAGCCATCCGGCAGTCGCATACCATCCACTGAATGCCACGTAGCACCGCAGTCTGGAGAATAATACAACTGAGAGAAGGCCTCGTTGCTTCCAATCTCTGGCTTTCCTCCCAATGCCACGATACCGTCTGCATATGCCGTAGCCGTAAGTGGCGACATACGTGGCAATACGTAGTAGTGATTATTCCAAGCCGTGTTCGTATAGAACCAGTCCTGTTTCTCACCACCGTCCACCGTTTTGTTCCATACCACGGCAAGTGTATCTTCGGGGGTCTTCTCATAGTCACTGTTAGCTACTATCGTTGCACGATAGATATCGCTATTAGTGCGTTGCGCCGATACTACGAAGCTGATATCCTTAACGGGCAGTTTCACACTGTTATCATAGAATGCAGAGTACTCCACGTCATCGGCTTCCCATGTGATGCCATCGTCAACCGACACCATCAGCACTCCATCGGCGGTGATGCCGTAGAGTTCTTTTTTCACCACTTCTCCATCATCATAGCATACGCATCCGCCTACCACTTCTTTCAGCGAAGCAGGCGAACTGACTTCAGCCCATGCCTTCCCATCTGCGGTGGTATATAGCGTTCCGTCGTTAAGCAGCCATAGGGCATTGTTGTATTCTGCTATTGATGCTCCTGTTGTCAGCGTTATACCAAGTTCGTCAAATGTGCTTTCAGTCCATATATTGCCATCTTCCGAGCGAAACAGGGTTGACGTTGCGTCATCCTTTCCCAGGACATAAAGCACGCCACCAGCACACACTGCCTTCATATTACCGTATGAAGCCAGTTTCTCGGCTATATCAGCATTAACGTTAGTCCAGGTAAACGAGTCGGCATACTCTTTATGCACTGCCACATTTACAGTATATTCACGCGCATACTGTCCGTCAGAACTAAAAACCACCAGCGTGCGTTTCTGCGACAGGTCAACGGAATCAGATGACGAGTAAATGGTTACACCGCTGTCATCAATATTTTTCCATGCTGCCGTACCATTGTTGTTTGTAGCTATCGTGACGAGTATGGACGACAAGTCGGTACCGACCACGAGCGAATCAACGTTGTAAATACTGTCATTGCGCTGATCTATGTGCATCTTATACGTTGAAGCGCTGTATGTATATTTATAAGTACTATCAGTACCGTCACTTGCTTTCACTGTGCGATAGCAATTAGCAGTACCGAGTGTCAATGACGTTATAGCCACGTCGTCGTAGGTTGTCACGCTGTTTCCGCTGTCGCTGAGACACGAGGTGATACCGAGTGCCGCCACGAAGAGCAGGGCAAGCGTACTTGTTCTGTATGTTTTCAATTCAAACAAAGGTGTGTATAAATAAGCTTATTTTTACTTTACTGATTTCGAAATCGTCTGCAAAGTTAAGCATAATTTCTCAAAAATCCGCATTTTTCTCTCGTTTGTTATGATTATTAAGTAATAAAAGTGTGTTTTTTAAGTTATCTTTGCATTTTTACATTTGATTGTAAGTAGGTGTGCATAATTATTTTTATAATATAACCGTAGCATACGAATATACGATAACGGATTATCATATATGATTTTTCATCCTATGATAATCCGTTATTTATTATTTGTGTTTAGCTTTCGTCTCAAGCCTTTTAACTTAGCACATACTTAGGTGAAGGACCAAATTTGTTGTCGCCTTTGTCACCGTCTTTTATGCACCAAATCAGCATAACGATAGCAAACACGAAGTTTACGAAAGGAACGAGCGCCAAAAGTAACCACCAACCGCTCTTACCTATATCGTGTAAGCGACGAACGGCTACGCCAAGTCCTGGCAAAAGCAGTACGAGTGATATGATACCGCATATAATCATCAGTGTGGCGAATGTAGAGTCGGCAGCCTCAGCCTGTGCTGTCAAAGCATCCATCTTTTCCTGGTCAAATACAGCTTCCATGACCTTTGACTCTAATTCTGACTTTACTGTGAGTTTGTAGTTTACAGCATAGGAAATCAAACTTGAAAGAATACCATTCAGCACGGCAAACCACCAGTACTCAGAGCGACGTGCACGACCTTTGAAGCAACAGTACTTAGAGAAACAGTTTTTGATTGCCTGTACGAACGACAGGGTTGGAGTAGATACATAATTTTCCATTTTCTTTGAGTTTTTTAGTTTGTTATTGTAAAATTCTAGAACGTTTAGACAAACACTGGTATGCAAAGTTAACGAAAAATAGTTAATCTGCAAAACTAATATTAGAGTTTCTTACAATCTTAACATATATTAACTATATGCCATTGCAGGGCAATCCGTATGCGATTACATGGTAATAAGATAGCGATTGCACCGTAATAAGATAGCGATTGCACCGTAATCAGTATGCGATTACACGGTAATAAGATAGCGATTGCGGTGTGACATGAATGTTTCTGCCACGCACACACGCAGTGTTTAAGCACAAAAAAAATTCCCCCAGGACTGCGTCCCAGGGGAATAGAAATTCATTCAATTAAGCTTTGAATTCTATCGTAGAATTACTTGCTCAGATCCTTGAAGAGAGCGATACGCTTGAACTCAGCCTCGATGTCGTCAGAACCCTCGCCAGTCATAACACCCTTACCAACGGTAGTGATGCGATCAGCAGCGATCTTGTACTTGTTAACGAGCATAGTCTTAACTGCGTTAGCACGAGCCTCAGAGAGAGCCTGGTTCTTAGCTGCGTCACCTTCTGGAGAAGCGTAGCCAGAAATCTCGAGCTTAGCGTTCTTGTTCTTCTTCATGTACTTAGCGATAAGGTCAACAGTCTGCTGCTGGTTCTTATCGATAACAGACTTACCAACCTGGAATACAACTGGTGGCATGTAAGCCTCAGTCTTAGTCTCCTTCTTAACAACAGCTGGCTTAGCCTCGCAGTCAGCAAGAGCCTTCTTCAGCTGAGCAATCTGTGCGTCCTTAGCGGCAGCAGAAGCCTTAGCTGCGTCAGCCTCAGCACGAGCAGCGTTGATCTTAGCGTTCAGAGCGTCGATCTCAGACTGATCGCGGAGCTGCTCCTTAGCGAAGTTGTGAGTACCGTTAGAAGTCTTGAACTTGTAGTTAACACCAGCCTTCAAGCCAATGAGAGAGTTGTTGATGTTGTACTGCAAGAAGTCAGCCTTACCTGTGTTACCGAGAGCCCAGTTCATAGTTGGCTCAACGTAAACCTGCCACTGCTTGTCAGAACCGAAGTTGTAAGCGAAGTCAACACCAACCTTTGTCAGGTAGTAAGAAGTGTTCTTTGGAGCAGCGTCATTAACACGGAAGCCCCAACCATAACCGAAGCCACCGACAGCGATAACTTCAAAAGCACGTGGCTGACCGTTGTAACCAGCGAAGAGGTTAGACAGGTTAGCTGTAGCCAAACCGTAAACGTTAACAGACTGAACGATAGTCTTTGACATGTCACGGAGACCTTCTTTACCGAAAGTGTTGAATACTGCGTTACCCTCAACAGCTACACCGAGTACAGTTGTGAAGTTCTTGCCTACGCGGATACCGAACTCTGGGAGGAACTGCTTGAAAGCATAGTCACCCTTAACGGTTGTCAGTGCGCCAGCGTTAACACCTACGTAGATGTTGTCCTGTGCCTTAGAAGCTGTGATTACAGTTCTTGGCTCAGCGCTTGCAGTTGCTACCATAGCAGCAGCTGCGATAAACATTGCAATCTTTTTCATTGATTAATTAATTAATAAAAAATGTAGTGTGAATAATATCTTTGCCATTATTGCATTCAGCTTCGGAGGTAAACCTACCACTCCACCGAAATTTGCAAGTGCAAAATTAGTGTAAACCTTTGAAATAGGCAAAAGATTTATACGTTATAAATGTTTTAAATTACTTTTTCTTGATAAAAGTCAAATATTTATATTCTTTGTATTGCGCTTTAACTATTTCTTATTACCTTTGCAAGCGAATTTACAAACAAATCCTGCGGATAACTACACATTATTATATATAATAGTACATACAAGTGAATACTCTGAAACGATTTCTACCCGACGTACTCGTCGTACTGCTCTTTGCAGTTATCTCTTTTGTTTATTTCTACCCCGCCGACATCGAAGGGCGCATACTCTATCGTCATGACTCTTCCGCCGGACGTGGCATGGGCAGGGAAACTGGCGAATTCATGGAAAAAACCGGTGAAGTGACACGCTGGACAAATGCTGCATTCAGCGGTATGCCTACGTATCAGTCTGCACCTAAATACGAATCATCGACTACGCTTGACACAGTCGTAAAAGCCTATCATCTGTGGTTGCCTGAGAATGTCTGGTATGTATTCGTCTATCTGCTTGGATTCTATATACTGCTGCGCGCCTTCGACTTCCGCTGGTATCTGGCCATGCTGGGTGCGGTAGTATGGGCTTTCAGCAGTTATTTCTTCATCATCATCGCTGCCGGACATATATGGAAGGTGATGGCACTGGCTTACCTACCTCCGATGATAGCCGGCATATTGTTGGCTTATCGTGGCAAGTATCTTGCAGGACTGGCAGTTACGGGTGTCTTCACTGCATTTGAGATAAGTGCTAACCACATACAGATGACCTATTACTACCTGTTTATCATACTATTCCTCGTGATTGGTTTCTTCATTGAGGCCATACGCAAGAAGAAGATGATGCAGTTTGTAAAAGCAAGTGCTGTATGTCTTATTGCAGGTATCTTGGGTGTATTAGCCAACATATCCAACCTGTATCACACCTGGGAATACCAGAAAGAGTCAATGCGCAGCAAGAGCGAACTGATAAAGGCGAATACTGCTAATCAGACATCAAGCGGATTGGAGCGCGACTACATTACGCAGTGGAGCTATGGAATAGACGAGACATGGACTCTGCTCGTGCCTAACACTAAGGGCGGTTCATCGATGACTCCCGTAAGTCAGTCGGCTGCTGCCGAGAGCAAGGCCGACCCTATGTACATGCAAATATATCAGCAGATGGGACAGTACTGGGGCGAACAACCAGGAACATCAGGACCTGTGTATGTTGGAGCCTTTGTGCTTATGTTGTTTGTACTCGGACTGTTCATAGTCAAGGGGGCAATAAAGTGGGCACTGCTTGCAGCAACAGTGCTGAGTATCATGCTGTCATGGGGACATAACATGATGTGGTTCACTAACTTGTTCATTGATTACGTACCGATGTATGCGAAGTTCCGCACGGTGGCTTCCATACTGGTGATAGCAGAGTTTACTATCCCATTCTTAGGTATGCTCGCACTGAAGAAAGTGATTGATGAACCTGACTGCATAAAGACAACGATTAAGGGTAAGAAAGTGAACTGGCTGTTGGTCAGCTTCATCCTGACTGGTGGCGTGGCAGCAGCATTCGCCATTGCACCAACGCTCTTCTTTGATTCTTTCGTGTCATCAGCCGAACAGAAGGCTCTCAGCGGAATACCTGCTGACCAACTGGCTCCACTTATGGCTAACCTGAAGGAAATACGCGTAACGATGTTTACCTCTGACTGCTGGCGTTCGTTCTTTATCATCTTCCTATGCACCGTAGTAGTGTATATATATCGTATAAAGAAAATAAACGCCGTAACGGCTGTGAGCATCATCGCAGTGGTATGTCTCGTTGATATGTGGCAGGTGAATAAACGCTATCTGAACGATGATATGTTCGTAAGCAATACCCTGCGCACCGCTCCGATAGAGCCAACGGAGACAGACCGCCAGATATTGCAAGACAAGACACTTGACTATCGTGTGCTTAACCTCGCTTCAAACACTTTCAACGAGAACGAAACAAGTTATTTCCACAAGTCAATCGGCGGCTATCACGCTGCAAAGCTGCGCCGCTATCAAGAACTCATCGAGGCTCATATTTCAAAAGAAATGCAGCAAGGCTTCTCGGCTATTGCTAATGCACAGGGCGATATGACACAGGTGAATGGCGACAGTCTGATGCCCGTGCTTAATATGCTTAACACACGTTACTTCATACTGCCACTGCAGGAAGGTAAGACCATGCCACTGCAGAACCCTTACACTATGGGAAATGCTTGGTTTGTCAATGAAGTACAGTATGTGGACAATGCAAATAAGGAGTTGGATGCTCTTGACAAGATAGACCTGCATAAAACGGCTGTAGCCGATAAGCAGTTCGAAGCAGTACTCGGCAAGAGCCAGGTGCAAGATTCTTCTTCTGTCGTCAGAATTACCAAGTATGAGCCTAACGAACTCCATTACACGGTTGACTCAAAGAATGGCGGTGTGATTGTATTCTCCGAAATATACTATCCAGGCTGGACATGTACCGTGGACGGAAAGCCTGTAGAAGTAGGTCGTGTAAACTACGTATTACGTGCTATAAACATCAACGGTGGAAAGCATGAAGTAAAGCTTGAGTTCCGTCCGAAGTCACTAACTACGACAGAGACACTGGCTTATATTTCGCTTGCCCTACTCGCACTGGCAGTTGTAATATCTATTGTGTTTGGCCTTAAAAAGAAAAAAGGAAACACTGTTGCAGAAGAAGGCAACCAAGCTGCATAGACACTCGCAATAGTCTGCATAGATACTCGCAACAGTCTGCATAGATACTCGCATGAAACCATACCTACATATATTCGCAGCCTTACTACTGTCTGCCGCTACGTTGACAGCAAATGCTGCAAAGACGTGGGAATTGCAGGTATCTGCAAACCAAAGGTTTCTGCAATATAAGGATGGTACGCCATTCTTCTGGCTCGGCGACACAGGATGGCTCTTACCACAAAGCCTTGACCGTGGCGGAGCAAAGAACTATCTTGAGACTGCCGCAAAGAACGGATTCAACGTGGTACATATCTAAATAAAAAAGCGTAACTTTACCATTGAAAACACTACTTTAATACAAAAAACAAAAAATTACAAACATGAAGAAAATATTTATCACACTCGTCACTTGTATGACAGTATGCCTTAGCACAAGCGCAGGCGTATGGAGTAACATCTGTGCAGGCAAGCAAAGCGCAGAATGGTATGCCAGTGAAGAAGCACAGGCATTAGCTGCAAAGACTGTGGCTATACAGAAGAATAATGGTGGATGGATGAAAAATCTTGAGGTATCCACTATGTCTGACAGCGAATACAACTCGGCATGCTCTGCAGGTGCAAAAGCAGAACACTCATGTCTTGACAACGTAGCCACAACTCAGGAACTTCGTTTCCTTGCTAAGGTTTATCAGAACTGCAAGACAGAAAGCCTGCGCACCTCGTTTGCCAAGGGTGTCAACATGATACTTGCTTCACAGATGACCTGTGGCGGATGGGGACAGTACTGGCCGCGCAGCGGTAACGGCTCATATCAGGATTACATTACATTCAACGATGACCTGATGACTAATGTCATGAAATTCCTGCGCGATGTGTATAACAACAAAGGCGACTTCGCCGATATGGTTAACGAAAATACTCGCAACAAGTGTAAAGTCGCATTCGACCGTGGCCTTGAGTGTATTCTCAAATGCCAATATGACGACAACGGCACACCTGCCGCATGGGGTGCTCAGCACGACACTATCACCTATCTGCCAATGGAAGGTCGTCCACACGAGTTGCCATCAATAAGTGGCAGTGAATCCGCATCTTTGTTGTCATTCCTGATGACTGTTGACAGTCCATCGGAAAAACTGCAGAATGCCATCACTACAGCCATTGCATGGCTTGACGAGCACGCATACAAGCGCAATGCTTCTGTGCAGAACTGCACCAACAGTGCCAATGAGGCTGACCGTCTGATATTTGAAACCACCAACTGCGACGTATGGGCAAGATTCATACAACTCGGTGGTGAGAGCGGCACAGCGGTTTACAACAAATTCTTTACGAAACTGCAAAACCGCGGTAAATCACGCTCATACTATCAGAACCTGCACACCTACACCTACACTGAATATGAGATAGCATCAAAATCGTATGATGCCACAAAGGAGTATCAGCCCATCATGGCAATCTATGACGATACCTACCCACACCTATTCTATCGTTTCCTCTATAACTATGAGGATGCCGACAGCATCGTTGACTGGAAAGGCTGCAAGGTGCCTACATCGCTCAACGCACTGCGTCGTTCAAAATACTGGTTCATGACCAACGACCCCTACAAGGTGATACATACGGAATACCCTGCATGGAAGCAGAAGATGGACATCATCAATACCGCCGGCAACGCTACACCGTATGAGATATCAAACACGACAAATACGAGTACAAACACCGGTGCTATATATAACTTCAACAACGGTTTCACGGTAAGCAACTCCCACGGTTCAAAGACCTATAGCACTGGCAAGAACAACACCGTCAAATACACCCAAGGCATCAAATACACCATCAACCTGCCAGAGGGACTGGCTGCCACGAAGGTAACCTTCTATGGTTATGACAACTATACAGGTACAGACTCTAACATCGACTCTCTGATAATCGACGGCAAGGACAGCATTGGCTACGCTGCCACAGAATACGTATTCCCACAGAAGGAGACAAGCGATTCCGATCCAAACTATGTCAGTCATACGATTACGCTTTCAACGCCAGCAATGAATTCACTGACATTCAAACTGGGAGGCAAGCAGTGCGGCCTTATCATCACCGTATATGCTGTTGATGCCACAGGCGTTGAGCAGGTATATGCCGTAGAAACAAAGGCCAACGCTGTGAAACGCATGGAGAACGGCAAATTCGTCATAGAGAAGAACGGCAAGAAGTATAACGCCATCGGACAAGAATTCTAACAATATAGTGAAGAGTGTAAAGCGAAGAATTCAAGTTACAGATAACATCTGTAAGTATTTACCTACGACATGGTAATTTGAATTCTTCCCTATACACTCTTCACTTCTAATAATATGAGACAATGAAATACGCATTAGTAACAGGAGGCTCACGCGGTCTGGGCCGCGCCATCTGCCTGAAGCTCGCAGAGCAAGGAATACCCGTAGTAATCAACTATCAGTCAAGCGACGCTGCCGCAGAGGAAGTGAAATCGCTCTGCGAACAACAAGGTGTGAAGGCAGAACTGATGAAGTGTGATGTCAGCAATATGGAAGCTGTTGACGCTGCCCTGGATAAATGGGAGCAGGAACACCCAGATGATTACATAGCCTATCTTGTGAACAACGCAGGCATTCGTCGCGACAACATGATGTTTATGATGCCGGCAGAAGATTGGCACGCCGTATTAAACACCTCACTCGATGCACTGTATTATGTCACGCGAAAGGTATTGCCTAAGATGATGATGCGCAAGCACGGTGGCAGCATCGTCAACATGGCCTCTCTCTCAGGACTGAAAGGCCTGCCTGGGCAGACCAACTACAGTGCTACCAAAGCTGGCATCATCGGTGCCACCAAGGCTCTTGCGCAGGAAGTGGCAGCACGCAGTGTGACAGTAAATGCCGTAGCACCTGGCTTTATCGAGAGTGACATGACTAAGGACCTTGACGTTGACACGCTGAAGCAGCAGGTACCATGCAAGCGTTTCGGCAAACCGGAGGAGGTTGCCGACCTCGTTTGCTTCCTCTTGTCTGACAAGGCTAAATACATCACGGGCGAGGTTGTGTCAATCAACGGAGGACTTTACACTTAATGCATAATGCATAATTCATAATGTATAATGCATAATTCATAATGTATAATGCATAATTCATAATGCATAATTTGTAATGCATAATTTGTAATGCATAATGCTTCACTTGTAATTAAGGACTAAGTATTAACGTAGAACCAACGCTGACATGCACTTATCTCCAGACTTAGAGAAACGATATACTCGTGAACAACTATCTGCTCGCGAGGCACAGCGTATGGCAGAGTTCATAACATGGGGCCCTGCGGTGTTTCAAGCCTCACGGCTTATGGTGAAATACGGTATCTTTGATATGCTTCGCGATGCCGACGATGGTCTTACGCGCTACGATATTGTCAGCAAGACTCAACTCAGCGACTATGCTGTCAAGTGCCTGCTTGAAGCCTCGTTGTGTATCGGTACTGTACTCGTAGATACTACCACCGAGCGCTATACATTGTCAAAGACTGGATGGTTTCTGCTCAACGACCCCGCCACGCGCATCAACATCGACTTCAATCACGACGTGAACTACGAGGGATGGTTTCATCTTGACGAGTCGCTACGCAACGGCAAGCCCGAAGGTCTGAAGCACTTCGGAGCATGGCCAACGGTTTATGAAGGTCTTTCGCAACTGCCAGAGGAAGTACAGAAGAGTTGGTTTGGTTTTGACCATTTCTACAGCGACTCCTCATTCCCCGAAGCATTAGAGATAGTTTTCGGCCATTACCATGTACGTTCGCTCTATGACGTTGGTGGCAACACTGGAAAATGGGCACTGCAATGCGTAGCCCACGACCAACAGGTAGAGGTCACCGTACTCGACCTGCCGCAGCAGATAGAGATGATGCGCACCAATATCAATGGCAAGCCTGGTGCTGAGCGCATAAAAGGTCACGGCATCAACCTGCTTGACGGCAATGCCATGTTCCCACAATGCGAAAGCGGTCTTGACGCAATATGGATGAGTCAGTTCCTCGATTGTTTTTCAATGAACGAGATAACGAGCATCCTCACTCGTGCAAAAAGCGCAATGACGGCTGACACGCGCCTCTTTATCATGGAAACTCTGTGGGATCGTCAGCGCTTCGAGACAGCCGCTTTCTGCCTTACCATGACCAGCCTTTACTTCACAGCCATAGCCAACGGCAACAGCAAGATGTATAATACCGAGGATATGGAGCAGTGCATTACGTCTGCAGGACTTGAAATAGAAGCCATACATGACGATTTAGGTCAGGGTCACAGCATCATCGTCTGTCGATTAAAGGACTAACGACCGCCGCCAATGAACACGCGACCTGACACACAGGAAGATTTAAGCAACCCCTCGGAAGCCTTCCTACGCAGCATCGACATACGCGAACTGCTGCCACAGCGCGAACCATACCTGATGGTAGATACGCTGACTTTCCATAGTGGCGTGCAAACAACAACCGAGACTCTAATTCGGACGGACAATCTATTTGTCAAAGACGACACGCTCAATGCCTCTGGACTCATCGAAAACCTTGCCCAGACCTGCGCCGCACGCATAGGCTACATAAATAAATACGTATTGCAGCGCGACATCAGCATAGGCGTAGTAGCTTCGATAAAGCAACTTGACATACACGCCCTGCCACATGCTGACAGCGTGATAACCACCAGCATCACGATAAAACACGAGATGGAAGGCGCAATGAAAGCTACGGCACACACTACGTGTCAAGGCCGGAAACTGCTGACAGCCGACATAACAATAGCGATAAAATAAAACAATCATACGACAATGGAAAATCTGATAGAAGAACTAAAGACCAAGATACGTGAGGCTCTAAATCTCGAAGACTTGACCAACGAAGATATTGATGCAGACGCACCACTCTTCGGCGACGACGGCATAGGTCTTGACTCCATTGATACTCTTGAGATAATCATGCTGCTTGAGAAGAACTATGGCATTCGTCTTGCCAACGCAGCCGAAGGCAAGGAGATATTCAAGAGTATCAGCACGATAGCCGATTACGTAGCAAAAAATCGCAAGAAGTGATACTGAAAGATTATATGTACACCATCGTCAGTCGTGATACGGTCGGCGATGGTTATATTTTTATCATCAGGTTGCTCAGTGAGTGTCCTGTCTTCAAGGCACATTTCCCCACAGTCCCCATCTCTCCCGGGGCTTGCATCATACAGATTGCCACCGAACTGATTTCTCTCTGCCATGCGTCTCCGCTTGCTTTATCAGGCGCAAGGGGTGTGAAGTTCCTTCATGTGCTATCGCCCTCTGACACCGATGAAATCACAGTGAGCATACAACAACTGTCTGATAGCGCTGAATATAGTGTTGTATTCAAAGACAAACGCTTCATCTACGCAAAACTCACCATTACATGTACGACAACAACGCTGTGACATCACCCTACAATCACCCTACCCCACCGTCCCTTGACGACGCACAACTCACCAGAATGCGCCGCCGGGGCATCTGCGTTGTCATACCAACCTACAACAACCAAGGCACCATAGCCAACATCATTGAGCGCACGAAGCGACAGTGTCTCGATGTCATCGTGGTCAATGATGGCAGCACCGACGATACCAGTACCATCCTTTCGCAAATCAAGGGCATCACCGTGGTTACGCTGAAGCGCAACAGCGGCAAGGGCAGTGCACTGCGTGCCGGTTTCCGCCACGCCCTGAAAGCAGGTTTTGCCTATGCCATTACGCTCGATGCCGACAGCCAACACTTCCCCGAGGACATACCATTGATGCTCCGCGCCAACATCCAACATCCCGGCGCACTGCTCATAGGCGAGCGCCAGGGGCTCGACACCATGGAGCGTTCCAGTGGCAGCAAGTTTGCCAATGCCTTCAGCAACTTCTGGTTTTGCGTGCAGACTGGAATACGACTGCGTGATACCCAGACTGGTTTTCGCCTCTATCCGCTGCACAAACTCCATGGGCTATGCCTGCTGACATCGCGCTACGAGGCCGAACTCGAACTACTTGTCTTCTCAGCATGGCACGGCGTGAGCCTCCGAAGCGTACCCGTGCGCGTGGATTATCCGCCAAAGGAAGAACGCGTGTCGCATTTCCGTCCCGTCTATGACTTTACGCGTATCACCCTGCTCAACACCGTCCTATGCTTCCTTGCCCTACTCTACGGACTGCCACTGCGCCTGCTGCGCATCGTCATGACCGCCGTGCGAACCGTTTATTCCCTGCTTTTCTTCTTTTTCTGGACGCTGCTTTTCCTACTGCCCTGCTCAGCCCTTGTCGTGAAATTCACCCGCAACAAGGAGCAATGCACGCGGCGTTTGCATCGCCTGCTCCACTTCATCGGTCAGCTGGTGATGCGATGGCACGGCATCCCAGGTGTAAAGATACACACCGACAACTCCGTGGGCGAGACTTATGAGCGCCCCGCCGTAGTCATCTGCAACCATCAATCTACGTTTGACCTCATGGCTATGCTCTCGCAGTCGCCACGCCTGTCGCTGCTTACCAACGACTGGGTATGGAACAGTCCCTACTTCGGTTTCGCCGTGCGCCATGCCGAGTACTACAACGTCACTCAAGGAATTGACAAAATCATGCCCGACCTGCGCTCGCTCGTTGAGCGCGGCTACAGCATAGCCATATATCCTGAGGGTACCCGTTCGCCCGACTGCACCCTGCAGCGTTTCCGCAAGGGTGCCTTCGCCATAGCCCGCGAACTCCACCTCGACATCGTTCCCTTGTTGGAATACGCCCCTGGTCGCTGTCTGCCCAAAGGCGGAAAGTATCTGCGTCGCGGCATCTTCCATGTAGAGGTAGGTCGTCGCATCCCCTACGAGGAATACTCCCAACAGGGCGAGGACAAAGACATCGCATCTTGGTTTCGCCATCTTTATGCAGAGCGTTATGCCGCACTCAGCGACCGCATCGACCAAAGTCTCTGATTATATAGGGACAGTCATAGCAAAACAAAAAAGATACACCATAACAGCCTAAAACACATACACTTGCAATAGCTATGCGATTACACCGTAAAAGCTATCTGATTACACTGTAAAAGCATAGCGATTACACCGTAAAAGCTATCTGATTACATCGTCAGAATGTAATGCCCACGGCTATCGTCAACTGTTGCCTTACGGAGCCGGCGAGGTAGTCAGTGTGAGAGGTCGCCTTGCGCACGTCGTAGCGCAGGGATATGCAGGGAAGCAGTCCGCTGACGCCACGCAAAGGAAACTCATACGTTGCCATAGCGTGAGCCAGCAGTTGCGTGGCGGTGATATACTCACACTCCAATGCGCCCTTCTCCATGGCGGTGCCGCTGCCGAGGTTGAGTGCTACGGAGGCCTCTGCCGTCAGAGTCTTGGCAGTGCCGAGCGAGAAGTGTCGGTGGCCTTTGATGAAGGGTTGCCATGTCTTCAGATGCTGCGTGTATGACAGCGGATAGAGATATACCGTCTGCTTACGCATCCAGAAGGTGCTTCCCACGGAGAAACCACCCATGGCCTCGCCCTTGGCCGACTGCAGGTAGGCGGTATAGGCTATGCGTCCCTGGTGAAGGAGCTTGTCGGCAACCTTCGTGGGGGTATAGTATTCATAGTAGGTGACAGACTGACCGCCCTGCATGGAGCGCACTTGTCGGTAGTTGGTGCGGCGTGTTGTCAGTCCCTCGCTCGTCAGGTTGAAGTCGAGGAAGTGAAGCATCATGCGGCGGTATGAAGGCAGTGATAGTCGTATGTGCCACTGATATTCGTTGCCGTCGTGGTTGGCATACGAGGTGGTGTACTGCGACTGCCTACCGTAATATCCCGTACGGTGCAGGAAGGTGAAGCCGCCCGCAAGTGAGAACCCCTGCCAATCCTTAGTGAGCAGTTGCAAGGAGAGACCCACCTGCTCGTTGAGCAAAGGCTGTTCGCGGTTTTCCTCGGTGAAGCCTTCGGTGCCGAAAGTCTCCACCTCGCCCATGAAATTGGCATAGGCAATGAGCGATTTATACACACGGTCAGTGGTGCCGAAAGTTGAAAACGTCACCGTCTCCGTGCTGCGGTTATATAGGAAACAGCCTCCGACGCTGCCCCATGAAGGTATAGACTGATGTATGCTCAGGGCAGAGCGCAGGTCCATCAGCGTGTTGCTGTGGCGCAAGTCCTTGTATTTGGCATAGGTGCCAGCGGTGAAGTCGGCACTTGCCCCAAGGGAAAACCCACGGTATGCGTTCCATCCCACGCTCCCCGTGACGCAGAACTTCTCACAGTGCTTCCTGCCTGCATTGGTAAGCGAGTCATCAAGGATATCGAAAGGCTGCAGGCGTGTTTGCAGTCCGAGAGCCGATTTGTCCCTTTGGAGCATACTCCCACCCATGCTGGTGCCGGAGAAATTCTCATAGCCGATGCGACCGTAGGCTACCACCTGCGGCGACAGACGCTGATACGACCTTGCAGAGGCCTTGAGCGTCATCTCATGGCTACCGTCAGAGTAGTTGCGAAGCCTGCCCCCCTCATACTGGTAGCCCAACGTGGCTACGGAAATGCTGCTGTCAGCGTAGGTAGTCAGTGCAGCGGCATTGCCCGAGGTGAGCCAACTGTTGCGGTCTTCAATCATACTTATGTCACGATGCTGCGCACATACGGTGGTGATGCAAAAGAGCAAACTATTTAATAGAACAGCTTTCAGCCTCATAAAAATCATTGGTTGAATTGTTGGTATCTTGATATATGGGGTGGCCGTCAACGTATTTCTCCACCTTGCGCACTACGGCATGGCCGTAGCCATGGGTGAATGAGATGTAGCCATTGTCAAGGTCGGGCGTCAGTCGCTTCTTGCTGTTGGCAAGGGCGTTGCTGTTATATACCTCAATGGCATCGAGAACCCACGAGCGCAGCACCTTCAGACAGGCGTAGGTAATGTTACCTTGATACATGGAAGGATATATGACGTTGACGTATCCGTCGGCATATTCCTGCGGAGTGTAGCCCGCAGGCTTGAAGATAATGACGGCAGGCGACGTGTTACTGATAGTCCAGGCATTGCTGCGGCCGTACTTCACCGCCTTGAGATAGTGCGACGTGGGTATCAACTCCGACGGGGAAGCATAGTACAGCGTGTTGCTGTAGGATATGCCATCGTTACTCTTCGATGTAGGGTCGTACATGGTGTAGTATGCAGGATTGGCATAGTTGATGGAGTTGGAGTACGTCAGCGTGTTGTCTATTGCGCCATATACGTTGACGACGACCTCGGAATAAGGTGCTACCGACTGCCCGTCCTGAAAATACCAGATGCCGTTGATGGCAGGAATCCAATCTTCATCGGCATAGTCCAACTTGCCATTGTTAAGGAAATTATGGCTGTTGGCCTCGGCATTGTAAGGCTCTATGATGCCGAAGGCAATACTGTCGAGCGATACAGTCTCAGGGGAGTTGTTGTAGAGGATGATGCACTTGTCCTTGGCAAATGTGCCCGAACCGTCGTCCATCTGGCAGCCTCCGCAGTAAATTTCCTTAATCAGCAACGGATTTTCAAGCGTTTGGCTCACTGTTACCACTCGCATCTCAGCGCATTGCTGAGCAGCGGTGCCTACGACAAGGTCTTGCAGGGTGCCGTTGTAGATATGGCGGAAATACTCATTCTCCGTCACTTGCGACACGCTTGCCTCGTAGATACCCGCGGGAAGCACGAAGTGGGCCACACCCTTTGCGTCGGTTACAGCAGAGAACGTGGCAGCCATATTGTTGCGTAGCGTCACAGTGATGCCCTCGTCCATTACTGTTCCGTCGGCAGTGACGGCAATGTCGAGTGCAAACATATCCTGTCCTGCGTCGTATGAAGCGCATGACGCCATCAGCATTGATAGTAGGAATAAGTGTAGAAGTCTCATTTTGTTTATAATTATGGCACTGCCATTTATAGTTTCAGGCGCAATGAAGCACCATAATAGAACTTGGGGATATAGCCACTGTTGAATATTGACGACTCCAGCCCCGTCTGTGAGGAGTGGAGCATCTGCATGTTATTGAGAAAGTTGTTGGCATAGAACGACAAAGATACATGGTCGCCAATCTCCTTGGTGATGCTGAAGTTACAGGAAAAATATGATGACAGGCGGTTAGGATTGAAATAATACGACGTATTGCTCCTTACAATAAGCCGGCATAGTTGTGTATAAAGCGCCTGGTCGTTCTGCTGTGCAGTCTCAAGTGCTTGGGCAAAAGGAATACGCTCTGCTGGATTCTCCCACGTAGAGTAATACTCCGGGTAGAGTGCCACGTAGCCGTCAGTCTCTCCATTGTAGCTCGTGCCGCTGACATCACCCTGCGCTGCAAGCAGTACGGCACTGCGTCCCTCGCTCAGTTGGCGGCGGTAGTTCAGCAGGGTGCTCTCCACTTTCAGCGTCATGATAAGCCTTGCGCGAGGTATGCGAGCGGTAAGCGTGGCGTTGAGGTTGCATCCTTTTGAAAGAGCGCCATTGCTTATGCTCGGTGTAGATACCGTTGAAGCCGATGTAACGTTAGAACCGGCATAGTAACCAATCAGCGGCATCACCTCGCTGTCAGCGGAATAGTCGCCCACTCCGTTTGGACTGCCCGCTATGAGCGTATGGTCAAGACCTTTGTAGTGATAGTAATTACCATCGAGACGGAGCGTCATGCCTACGAGGTGGCGGTCGCTTACCAAGGGCAGGTCTATCATCCATTCCAGTCCGTAGCGTGTCACCGGCGAACCGTTGACGTACTGTCGGTTGGTGACGTAGGTGTTTTGCGTGGTGTATGCGAGGGGGACTGTGCCGTTGACGGTGACGATACCCGTCAGAGGGTCAACGTTGTAAGTACGCTCGTTGCTTGGTATCCCGATGTTTTCGAGAGCAGACTGTGATGTAAAATGATAGGAGAAGGGAGTATAGAGATTTACCATCTGGTATGGATTCTTAGTGCGATGCCAGTAGGCGGAGAGGCTCGCCTTAATGCCTTTGTGGCGGAAGTCCATACCGATATCTACTTGATTGGTATATTGCCAGCGCAGGTTGCCGTTGCGCAGTGCCTTTGATACGTGGGTGTAGTATGCGTAATAGGCTCTGTTGTCGGCGGTGGAACCAGGCGTAAAAGTCAGTTTGTCGGTGTAGGCATCAGCAGGGTAAAGTACCTGAAATGATGGCAACTTCACTGACTTTCCCCAGCCTATATATCCCTCCAGCATATCACTGAAACGATATTTCGCCTTCAGACGTGGTGAGAAAGAAGCGACATTGCCATAGGCCGAACGGCTAATCATGGTGACATCGCTGCGCAGTCCGGCGGTCAACTGCAGCCCGCGGTATGCCAGTCGCTCTTCCACAAACATGGCAAGGTTGCGCAATGACGGCAGTGTGCTGTAGTCATACGGCCGCCAGGTGGGTGCATAGCGCAGGTCTTCATAATACAATCCCCTACCATTGTTGCGCGAGGTACCGTATTCCACGCCTACGAGCAATTTGCCCCAAGCCCCCGTCTGCCACTCCATCTTGCCCTTTATGCTGAATGATTGCGGTTTCTGGTCGTTGTATGAGCGCACATACCAGTAGCCCGTGGGACTGAGGATTATATCATCAGAACTACGCAAGTCGTAGTCCTGCGCTATGCGATAGCCGTCGGTCATGGTATGGATATAAGCCTGGGTTGACGATGAACTGGTGTTCACGTAGTTCTCCGTGCGCTTGTCTGTGGTAGAGAATGATGCGCAGATGGTAAGTGCAATGTTTCGTTTGCGCCACTCGGCCTCGCCGTTTATGCGCAACTGATTGTCGCGCACCTTGCTGTATGTGCCAGTGAAGGCATCTGGGTCAGCTTCCGAGTTGTAGCCGCCTACGTTGCCAGTGACGGCAGCACGCAGCCGTAGGGTTGACTCGTCAGCAAACTGAAAGGCATTGCCATAGCCTATATATATATTGTTTCGCTGGTAGGCAGTATGCGGTGAAGCCGTGTTGCTGAAAGAGTTGGCATGCTCAAACGAGAAGTTGAAGTGGCGTATTCCTTTGCTCAAGGCTATCTGTCGGGTATAAGGATTGATGGCACCCTCGACAATCCATGGTGACAAACCATGCCGGGGATTTATCCTTACGATACCGTTTGACACGTCGCCGTATTCCACGCTGGCTATACCCGTGATGACTTCCACCGACCCTATGTTGGCCGATGATATGTTGCGCGTGGATGCTGACAGTGTCTCATCCATCATAGCATTGTTGTCAAGGCGCATGCCACCAACCTCAATGGCTGTGCCGAAGGCTGCATTGCCCATCTCCTGAGTGCCTGAGCGCAATGCCAGACGGGAGTCGTCCATCAGTGTGGCATTCACGGTCTTGCCTCCCGGGAGCAGTGACGTGATACCAGTCAGGTTGACCATCTGTGCATGATCCAGCGTGGCGCGGTCAATGACATAGGCCGTGGTGCTGCCAGTGGTACGCCTTTGGGCAGTCACCTCTATTCCCTTCAACTTCAGACTGTAGCTTGCGGTGGTGTCTGCTGTCTGGGCATGGGAGGCTGTGCAGAAGATTAACAGTGATATGCAGAGTAGTGATTTCATTTGAGTTTGCTTTCTACCAGTGCCACGATGCTATCGAGAGAACGGAAATTGCGTGGAGTGACATCATCTGCGCCCAGTGTGACGTGAAACTCATCAGAGAGCATCATCATTATCGTCGTAATGTCAAGCGAACTGAGTTCGGCAAAGAGGAAATCAGAATCCACATCGACGAGTGGCAGGTTCTCCTCAAGAATTGTGCGTATTTTTTCTTTCATTATTACTGAATTTGTTAGCTATATTAAACAGCAGCGGTGGCAGCATCCACGACATGAAGACCACACACGCCATACCTATTATAGTAATCTCCGCCAGGGAGAACAGTGCAGGGTGACGCGCTGTTATCAGTGTGCCGATGCCTATGAACATTATGGCAGCCGAGAGCAGGATGCTTTGCTTATATGAGGTTAGCACCTCGCAGCCACCACGGCGCTCGCTAAGGCAACCTTCTGTGATGAATATGGTGTAGTCGTCGCCCTGACCGAAGATGAATGTGGCAAGAATGATATTGACAATATTGAATTTTATGCCTGCTATCGCCATGATACCCAGAATCCATATCCAACTGACAGCCATTGGCACGAAGGCCACTATGGCTACCCAAAGGCTGCGGAATGACAGCCAAAGGAATAGAAACACTATTGCGGAGCATACGAGACCGATATAGTTGAAGTTGTCGGTGAGCATGCTTGCCATGGCACTATTCATGCTGCGCGTGTCAAAACTCGATGTGTATCTGCCACGCAGCATAGGTAGTTCTGCTTCGGTGACATTAAGTTTGTCAACGAAAGAGTATCTTGCTGCCGTGCTGTCGATGCTTATGTTACCAGCAAAAACTGTTTCCGTGAGTGGAGAGAAGAAGCTGAATGGCTTGGGTGTGTATTCACGTGACGACATAGAGGTGAACTTCTCAAAGGCATCAGCTGCGAAACCGTGGTTCACTGCTTCTTTGCTAAGCTCACGCTCGAACAGACTCTTGTTTCTCATCATAAACTCTTTCCACTGTTGCAGACGTCTTGCCTGCTCCCTGCGCGACGTAAGGAAGTGACTCGTCATATCCATATTACGAGAGAGCAGCGTATCGAGAGCAGCGTCGATGCTCTTGCCTGACGATACAACATATAGCGTGTGTCGGGCCTTGGTGGTATCTGCTGCTGCCATCCTACTGAAGTATTCCATATCTGCGCGCTGTTCCTCAGTCATATAGTTGATATTAGCCATGTTGGCATCAAACTCCGTCTGCAGACTGAACCAGCCAAACACCACAGTAAGTACCGACACCACTGCCACGAGCCAGCGTTTGTTTTCCAGACGTATTGATGCTATGCGCGTCAGTATTCTGTTGTCGTGAAGCATCGATGAGGGTTTGCTGTTGCCTTCTCTTGCAATGGCATGAGGCAAATAAGTCAACACGAAAGCTATCGTGCCTACAAGCAACAGTGAAGCAAACAGACCGAGGTCACGCAGTGCCGTGGATTGCAGTGGCACCAGAGCGAGAAACGCTCCTACCGTCGTCACGTTGCCAACGAGTAGCGGCGAAGCTATGTCTCGCAGCGTATGGCGTATGTCTGGCTCGTGCATCGTGTGGACCACAAGGTGCAAAGGGTAGTTTACTGCAATGCCCAGAATGACGCTTGATATACCGATGACGATGACAGAGACGCTATTGCCAAACAATGCCATACCGCCCATGGCAAACAACCAGCCCCACGCTATGCTTATGACAATGAGCAATATGCTCTTTACCGAGCGCAATGACCACAGCAACAGTACAAGTATCAAGACAGCAGCAAGCGCTACGGCAAGTATGGAGTCGTGCTTTATCTGTCGGGCATTGCCCACGGCAATCTGCGGACCGCCACTGACGTGGGCTTTAATAGCAGGGTGATGTGCCTGCATGGTGTCAATGGCGGCATCAAGGAGTGAGAGTAACTGTGCATTGCGGTCGGTCTCGGCATTACCGAATGGCGAGTCGAGCGTAACGATGGCGCGGCTCATATCGGGTGTGAATACATAGCCGTCAACAATTTCCATATTATTGCCTTGCTGCATAGCTTGCAGCCGTTGCATTACGGGCTGAAACAGTCTGAGCGGGTCACGGCTTATGTTGTCAGTCATCATACTGCCCGATGGAAAAAGGAGCAACTGCCTGTCCTGCTCCAGCTGCTTTGCCACGAAGTCGTGTTGCGCAAGCATGGAGTCCATACGTTGGTAGTCATCGGTAGTAAGGAAATAAGGAATATTGCTATAGACGAAGTCTTGCAACTCGCTGACCTTGTCCATATCAATTTGGGCAGTCATGCTCTCTGTCCAGCCAATGGTATCCAACCGTTGCACTGTCTGGCAAAACATATCAACCGCCTCGATGGTACTGTCAGCACTACCGTTGCTTTCAAACACCACCACAAGTTTGCCTGCACCAGATATGTCGCGATAGATGTCATACATCTCGCGGTCATGAGTGCCAAGCGGCAGGAAGTCAGAGATGTCCTCTTTGTATGTAAGGCGCATCAGCAAAGCCGCCAATGCGAGTGTCAGCACAAGCAGTGAGCAGCGACGCAGTATGCTGTGGGTCTTGAGAAAATTATATATCCTTAGTATCATGCATCAGCAATGTTATCCGTATTTTTTTCGATGCAAAGATAACACTTTTTTCTCAGAAATACAAATCATACTATATATATAGTAAGGTATGTAGCCAGCCTGCCATACAGTGGAAGCATGGAAGACTGACTACATCCAAATATCGAGGTTAACAACAACTTACTTCTTGTGCTTCTGATAATAGTCGAGGGCGGCTTTCACATTCTTCTGCACGCAGCGGGTACTCATCGTAGCTCCTGTGCAACCATCCACCTTCGCCTCTGTGGCAAGTTTCTTGGCTTTTGCCACCTTCATACCGTCAAACTTCTTCACCAGGTTCTTCTCCACCTTAGCATAGTAGCCCTTCGACTCGGTGTTAGGCAACGAAACAACCTTTACCACCTTGCCTGCCTTGATGTGCACTTCCATTGGTGTAGTCGATTTGTAGCCTTTGTCCTTGCAGAGCGTAGTGGTGTTGATTACGTAAGTGCCGTCAGACTGTTTCTTCATCACGTCATCAGCATGTGCTGACAGCGTCAGCGCTAAAGCCCAAACAAGGGCAGCTATTGTCTTTTTCATTTTATTTTTTAGAATAAATAATTGATAGTTTGCTATATTCTTTCTGCTCATCTCACTGACCTGTTTATCTTATTTATCCGCCGGGCTTTTCATCGTCACCTGTATGCGGTTGCCGCTATCAACAAAGCGTTTACAGATGTCCCGTATATCAGCAGGTGTGGTATTGTTGACCATCTGCATGTACTGTTCATCGAGATCAACACCGTAGCGCAGACGATGTAGCATGATATACTCCCAATAGCCGTTGGTCAGTATGACGCGGTCGTAGTTCTTCTGCTCATATTCCTTTACCTTCTGCAACTGCTCGTCGGTAGGTCCTTGTGCAGCCATGAGGCGCATCTGCTCATCGATGATAGGCAGGAGTTCACTGTATTTGTCGGGGTCACAACGGAAGTTCACCGTCAGCGACGTACCGTCAGACGGGAAACGCCAGTTCTGGCTCTGCACGCTCACGCCGTAGGTACCTCCCTTCTCCTCACGCACCTTCTCAGTATAGATGGCACGCATAATCTGCGCCAGCATATCGGCACGCAGTTCGTTGGCGAGGTTATACTCCACATCGGCGGTATAGATGACGTTGGTCAATGCAGAAGGGGTCTTCTGCTCCTGCTCAAACTCCACAAGACGCTGACCGCGCTGTATGTCCTGACAATGCTTTCCCACTGCATTCCAAGCCTTGGCGGGTTTACCTGGCAACGATGCCACATACTGGCAGATGAGGTCCTCGAACTCATCCTCGCGTATAGCACCCGTAACTACAAGATTCATGCCAGCGAGGTTGGCGAAGCGTTCGCGATATATCTCATGTATGCGGTCGTGGGACACGAGTGCAAGACGCTCCTCGGTCATCGGTTCCGTGCGCTCCGTTTTGCCATAGACAGTGGCACGCAGCGAGTCGTTGTATATCACCTTGGGCGATGCCGTGCGGTTTCTTAGTACTGAACGCTGACGCTCCATCAGGCTACTGAACACCTTGTCGTCGCGGCGTGGCTTGGTAAGGTAGAGGTAAGCCACCTCAAGCCACGTCTTGAAATCACTGGCAGCGCATACTCCGCTCACACCCTCTGTCTCGTCGCTGACGAATGGTGTCACGCGTAATGCCTTGCCCATGCGCTTTTTCTCCAGCGTAAGGTAGTCGAAGTCGGCAGCGCCGCTCTGCTTTATCACGCTGCCCAGATAGTGGAGCGAGGGTATGTCCTTATCATCATAGAGCGACTCTCCGCCCAGTCGTGACATATTTATCGTCAGACGGTTAGGCTCCAGTTCTGACGGGCGGGCATAGACATTGATGCCGTTTGACAGCACATACTTCGTATATCCGTGACCAGCGTCCTCACGAGAGAGTATCTTGCCCTTCTTGGGCAGTTTCTTGATAAAGGTGCGGTCAATGGGTTTGTCCACGATGTCGTTGTCATACTGACGGCTTTCAGCATCGAGTATCCACTGCTTGAACTGGCTGTCTGTGGGCATGGTGTATGGCTGTCCGTTCCACTTCGTGGGACCATATACCATACACACTTCGTTATAGCCGCCATTGGGGGCGTGGATTACCTCACGCAGTTTGGCATTTACGTCGTCAATCGTCACGCTCTCCATAAGCGCATGCTCTATGTCGCCCTCCTGCTCGATTGACATGAGGTGCTCTGCGCTGCAGAAATGGCCCACAAGTTTGTTGACATATTCACCGTTGCGTGTCTTGTCCTTGTTGTCAAGGCGATGCTCAAGGTTCACGTTGTACTGTTCCTTGGCGTGTTCAAACTCCGTAGGAGTGACACCATAGAGACGTGCCTTCTCCACTATCTCCATCACTGCATCAATGCCTTGCTGCGGGCGGTCGGGCAACAGCCCAATGTTGACTGTAAAAGCCTCAGCGGCATCGGTGTAGTAGAAAGCCCCATCGCGGCATGATGCCGACATGACACGGGGATGCTCCTCCTTCGTCAGTTCGCTCAGTCGTTGGCGCAGGACGAACATTGCCAGTCGCGACTTGTAATCATCGGCAAAGGCTTCGTATGTGGCCTTATCGCTTCGAGCTCCAGCCTGCCGCTTCATCATCAGGGTGAAATTGACCGTTGGCTGCTCATCGTCGGCACGGTTGAAGACTATCATGTCCTTATTGTCACCGATGGTATAGTATATGCGCTCAGCGGCATCGGCACCCGGCGCCGGTATGTCGGCAAAGGTCTGCCGTATCTTGTCTTCTATCTCGTCAACGTTGATGTCACCCACTACAATGATGGCCTGCAGGTCGGGGCGATACCACTTCTTATAGTAGTCACGCAACACTTCGTGGTGAAAGGTGTCCACGACTTCAATGTGACCTATTGGCAGACAGTCCTCATACTTACTGCCGGCATATATCACTGGCGTAGCATCTTCCATCATGCGCTGCACTGCCTGTCCGGCGCGCCTTGTGCGCCACTCCTCGCGTATCACTCCGCGTTCCTGGTCTATCTCCTCACCGCGAAGCAGGAGCGAATGGCTCCAGTCGTGGAGTATCAGCAGGCAGGTATCGCTCACTCCCTGCTTTGTCACTGGGGCATTGGAGATGTTATATACCGTCTCGTCGATAGAGGTATATGCATTGAGGTCGGCACCAAACTTTATGCCGTTTCTCTCACACCACTGTCTGATAGCACGCTGTCCGCCGTTACCGTCGGGGAAGTTCTCGGTGCCGTTGAAGGCCATGTGTTCGAGGAAGTGTGCCAGTCCGCGCTGCTCTGGTTGCTCAAGTATTGAGCCTACGCGCTGCGCTATGTAGAAGTCGGCCTGTCCTGGGGTCTGGTCGTTGTGGCGTATGAAATAGGTAAGTCCGTTCGACAACCGTCCCTCGCGCACCGCAGGGTCCTTAGGCAACGGCTTGGCAGAAGCGGAACTGACCACGACCGAAAGTAATAGTACAGAAAAGATTTTTCTCATCTTATACATTTATCTGTTTTTACATCTATCTTTACATAAACAAATTACCATAATTATTCATAATCCTCATAATAAAAGTTTCTTGCTTACCATTATGGAAAATCATGGATAATTATAGTAATTCGTTTCAAGTAGTCAACCAACAGTCTGCTTGGTTGATGCTATTTCTTATTTCACCTGTGCACCGCTGGCATTGTACTCCACACCATTCTTCACGATGATGAGTTTGCCACCACGCAGCACTTTGACAGCCTTACCTGCAGTTTCTGCCTCAGCCTCAACAGCCTCTACTGCGTCAGCTTCTCCTTCTGACTGTGGATCAAGGTAAAGCTTAGCGAGACTGCTGTCGATTACGCAGTTGCTATTCATCACGATAGCATCGCAGCCACGCAAATTACCTGCTGTCTCTGCATCGTCACAAGTCACTACACCATGGTTCTCACATTCGTCAACAGTAATAGTGCCTGTGTGTGATTCCATTACAAATCCTACGATACCGCCAACATTCTTTGCACCTGTCACAGTACCTTTGTTGACACAACGAGTCACAGTGAAGTCAGAAGCATCGCCCTTCATGAAGTTAGCTACGATACCACCTGTTTTGTTGACACCGCTAATATTGCCATAGTTCACGCAACTGTCAAGTTCTGTGTGATATGAGATACAACTTGCTATGCCGCCAGTGTATTGCTTTGAAGATGCAGTACCATTAGTATCGTTGCAGTCACCATAGTTTACGCACTTTCTCACGATACCGCTGTATGTGCCAACGATACCGGCAGAACCAACTCCGTTTGTCGTAGTCATGTTGCCATAGTTTACGCAATCTTCTACGATATAGCCAGCGTATCCATCGGCAGTAGAACTTACCGAAGCACCACTCTGAGTACCCACTACGATACCTGCAGCATAAGTCATGGCTGTCATGTTACCATAGTTCTTACAATTACGCACAATACCTTTTCCTTTCAGGAACTGCCCCACGATACCGGAAGCACCGAAGTTTGTCGCAGTTATATCTGCCTTGTTAATGCAATTCTCCACAAGTCCCTTGGAAAGACACGCAATAGGAGCTACATAGTTGTATGACTTAATGTAGTTATTCCCGGAAATCTCCATGTTGCGTATTACGCCAGCCACATCAACAGAAGCGAATATGCTGTTGAACTTTCCCTTGTCATTGTTGCCAGACTCGTTGTGGTAGATACCCTCTATGACCACACCGTTGCCTTCGAAGTCGCCATTAAAGCCATAAGCCACCGTTGTCACATTTGTTATGGCTTTCTTGCCTATGCTTGGCAGCAGGGCCGGCGCATCGGCAGAGCCACCGAAATCAATAGTGTCAGCCATCACAAGGAAATACTGGTCTGTACCCACATTCGTAGCATTTATGTTGTCAGCCATGGAATAGAAGTCGGCTGCATCATAGATACGATAAGGGTTGGCCTCTGTACCACGACCTACGAGGTTCCACTCGTTAGGCACTACGGTGTAGTAGCCTGTCTGCTTGTAGTTGATGGCAAAAGGCATAGAACCATAGTTGAACGTGGCATCTACCTCAAGCTGACCAATAGCGTGGGTGTATTTCACCTTCAGCGACACGTTGGTCAGATGCTTCTGCGTCTCGCCGTCAGCAAGAGTAATGAGCGTGTCTGCATATTCCTTACTCCATACGAAAGCCAAATCGCCTGTCATATAGCTGCCTGACATCTCATACGTCAGGTCAACAAACTTTATTGAAGGCAGGGTCATACCCATTGCCTTGTAGTTCATGACTGGCAGTGTGACAGAGGTATTGTTGTCTGCCACGATGACAGTATCCTTTACATTGTCCTGCGAAGCGGTGCTGGCAGAGAATGTGGAATTGCCGATGAAATTCATCGGAGCGTTGTGCATCTGTGCCATAGCGCAGGTGCTGGCTACGGCTGCAAAGAGTGTGAGTAATGTTTTCTTCATTTGTTAAATCTTTTTACCTATTCTATTATTTTTGTGTTATTTATAGGTGGGTTCTATCAATTAACACCGTAATGTTAAACTTAAAATGTGGGTTGACGTTTTGTCACCTTTTCGCTTTCTTTCGGTGCATACTGTCAGCATCCTCGGTCACATAGCCCGCTATGCTCCCTCATCTGCTGACACTCTGCCCTCGAAACAAACTCGAAAATCTGACAAAGCTAATTTATAGAACCCACCTACATATAAAAAACGTATATCCACTGATGACAATTATTTTCGAGTGCAAAATTACTATTTTTTATTTATTCGGGCAATACTCACTTTTGAGTATTTTTCAGCTTCGGTTATTGTATTATTGCCGTGGTTTTCCAAACTTTCTCTTCTTCTTGCTTGTTTATATCTCGTTTTTTTCGTACCTTTGCAGACGAAACTTCCCACTTAATAAACATAAAATGATAACAATAAGCAACATAACCAAGTCTTACGGTTCTCTGCAGGTGCTAAAGGGTATCAACCTCCACATAGATAAGGGCGAGGTTGTAAGCATCGTCGGTCCGAGCGGTGCCGGCAAGACCACCCTGCTGCAGATTATGGGCACACTTGACAGTCCCGATGGTGGCACGGTGGTGATTAACGGTGTTGACGTAACGGCTTTGTCGGGCAACAAGTTGGCTGATTTCCGAAATAGCAACATAGGCTTTATCTTCCAGTTTCATCAGCTGCTGCCTGAGTTTACGGCTGAGGAGAATGTGATGTTGCCGGCCCTCATTGCCGGTAACAAGCGTAGCGAGGCTAAGGCTCGATGCAAGGAGTTACTCAGTTTTCTTGGTCTCGCCGATCGTGCCCACCATAAGCCTTCGGAGCTTTCCGGTGGTGAGAAACAGCGTGTGGCGGTAGCTCGCGCTTTAATCAATAATCCTGCTGTGGTATTTGCCGACGAGCCTTCGGGCTCGCTTGATTCCAAGAACAAGCAGGAACTGCACCAACTATTCTTTGACCTGCGGGACAAGTTCGGTCAAACTTTCGTCATCGTCACCCACGACGAGGAACTGGCACGTATCACTGACCGCACAATACATATAGTAGATGGAAGCGTTGAAATTAGGTAAGAAAAACGTTCTTCGCGCCACATGGCGCGTAGATTTCGGCATGTATCTTGAGGGAGGCGGCTACGACGGAAAGATTCTGCTGCCAGAGCGATACGTGCCTGAAGACCTTGAGGTGGGCGACGACATTGAGGTGTTCCTCTACCTCGATAATGAGGAGCGTCTCATCGCTACCACTCTCGAACCTAAGGCCATGGTGGGCGACTTCGCCTACCTTGAAGTGGCATGGATTAACGAATACGGGGCTTTCCTCGACTGGGGACTGATGAAGGATCTCTTCTGTCCGTTCCGCGAACAGAAGCGCCGCATGGAGAAGGGGCGCTCATACATAGTCCACGTACATATTGACGAGGAGAGCTACCGCATCATGGCTTCGGCAAAGGTGGAGAAGTTCCTGCGCCAGCCTGCATCAGGCGACCTACAGAAGGGGCAGGAAGTGGAATTGCTGATATGGCAGAAGACTGACCTCGGCTTTAAGGTAATCATTGATAATAAGTATGCCGGACTGCTTTATGACACGCAGGTATTCCGCAATCTCCACACCGGCGACCGCGTGCAGGGCTTCATTTCCCGCATACGCCCTGACGGAAAGGTTGACTGCGCACTGCAGCGCACCGGGCGTCAGCACGCAGAGGATTTCTCAGCCCGACTTCTCCGCTATCTTGAAACGCAAGGCGGACGCTGCCGCCTGCACGACAAGAGCGATGCTGCAGAGATACAGGAGCAGTTTGGCGTGAGCAAGCGCACATACAAGCAGGCAGTGGGCGACCTTTACAAGCGCCGCCTCATACGCATTACCGACAGCGGCATCGAACTCGTATAGTTTGCTCCTACCCCTTGATTGCGAGGCGCAACAAGAGTTTTACCACAAAAAAGATTTTCCCACAGATTTCTCTGATGACACAGATTTTGCTATCATGCGTTTAGCTTATCTGTGAAATCTGAGAAATCTGTGGGAAAACTATTTATCTACGATGTGGGGTTACTCCCAGCCACTGAAGATGTTGCCCTCCTTAGCACCTACCTCGTCAGGGTCGGTGATAAGTTCTTCGTTGTTCTTGTTGTTGCCACCCTCTTTTACGCTACCTGCAAGCAACGAGAGCATATCCATATCCAATCTCTCGGTTTCTGGGCTGATATATGTCTTTTTCATTATAATTGCGTATTTTTACGTTTAACGTTCTTGATTTCTTCTTGTCGCTATTCAGCGTACATATTTATTACCGTTCTCGTCAATCACGAGACCTTTGTAGGCTGCGCCCACAAGCTGACCGGCAGCGTTGTAGAGCTTAGCTGACTTCTCGCTTTCTGCGGCGCTCACTGTGCTTACAGCCGTAGCCTCTTCTCCTTCCTCACCGAGCACTTTAAATCCCTTAGCGCTTGCGGCATTGTCGAAATGAGAAATAAGGTAAGCCTTCTTTGCAGGTATAACAACTGTGCTCGCTACGTGATGGAATTCGCCATCACTGTTCTTCAGTGCATATACAGGCATTGTGGCAGTGCTCACGTCGAAGCCCTGAGTTACAGAACCCTGCAGGAGGTTACCTTCCAGTTCGGTGCATGAGCCGGCAGGCACGGTATAAGTCTGATCAGGAGTACCACGCACGATGATAGCAGTGCCGGCAGGCACTTCCGTAACCTTACGCAGTATTATCTGTTCCTCTGTCTCATCTTCTGCAATCATTGCTGTCAGTCCTTCTACGTCAGAGAAGTCCAGTGCGTATGTTGTAACGTAAGAAGACACGCCTGTTGAGTTGATAGTGATGTCTTCGGTAGGATTGTAAACAGTAATAGTCTTTACATAATTATATGTACCATGCTGGAAGAAGATTGAAGCCTCTGTAGCCGTAGCTTGGAATATGTACTCGGAAGTGGTATTCATTCCCAAATTGTCGGTACATCCTTCTGTGGCAGAGAGTGGGTTGCTATTTGTTGTGATAATTATGTATTGACCTGGTGTAAGATTTTGAATACCGATATAGCCTGTTGTGCCGCCATTATTGGCATTTTTCAGTATTCCGCTATTGCCACTGTTACAACGCAGATAGAAATGGCTTGCTGTGTTTATACCTACGTTAGGGTTTAATTCTGCTGTAACGTTTTCATTGTTAGCTTTGTAACCCGTAATATTGTAGAAGCTACGCTCTCCTACGGTGAAAGCTGCCGTTTCATCAATAGTCACTTCGCATGCGCCAGTACCAGTAGCCTGTGTGACGGTTGTATAGTCCTGATTCCAAACTTTAACCAATCTGGTTGGTCTTACAGATGTTTCGCATACTGTATTAGCAGAATTCGTATATCCATCTGCTGCTGCATATACGGTCAGAGTCTTACCTGCAGGTACGTTAACACTTGTTCCTTGTGCCTCCGCACCCCCATCGATTGAGTAATAGTAATTAACAGTACTTGGCACAATGGAAAGAGTTGACTGGTCAGAACCGATGCTTACGGTATATGAGCCGTCAGCGTATGCGGTTTTGTTCGCATAAGGAGCGTTCAGTGTTATTTCTGAACCCGCGCCTGTAGCGAAGCTGATTACCTCAGAGTTTGCATCGCCTGCGCTTGCATAGGCATAGATGGTTCCTGCACTCGTAGTTGCTTCACCAGTATATTTTGTCCATCCCTCTGCGCCTGCCTCAAGTTCTGTTGTAGAATAATACAGGGTTGAATTTGCTGTGGTACATGCTAAAGTGAACTTACGTGCAGCTCCATCCACGCCAGAAATCTTATACGTTGGATTTTCGCATGTGCCGGCTTCCACTTCTCTCGTTACTACAATTGAATTTATTGTAGGCCATACTGATACACCAGCAATTTTTCCTCCTGCTTTTACTATTTTAAAATAGAAGTTTCCATCCGCTTCCATTGTAAATGTAATCTGTGTTTTATCACTGTTTGCAGTACCAGTGTATTTCGTAGTGTTTATAGCATCAGTGCCATTACAAGTAATTGTAATAACATCATTTGCCTTCAAACCAGGCACAATGCACATTCGGTCTCCACTATCAACGTTTCTAATACCATTTTCTTTTGATGCGTAACTTTTCCATTTAGTTGGATTTTGGAAATAGAGTCCGGCGCAACATTCGGGAGCAGAAGCCTCAGTACATGAAGTGTTATTTTCGGTTATTGACGCTGTTCCAGCAGTGAGGTTAGTTGCAGTCGTTTGTCCTGTAAAATCCCACGTGGCAACAGTGACGGTTTCTGTCTCCGCCCACGCACTTACCGTGCCGATGAGGCACAATAATAATAGAGAGTAAAGTTTTCTCATGATAGTTTTTTTTATGATTTTTATTAAGTTTAATCCCTTGAATAATAGTAGTTTAGCACATTGTGGTTGTTAGTCGTTGGCTTTTCTGGCAGTTTGCACTGGCAAAAGGCTTGTCAATCGAAAGTTATCAATCTGATGTGCAATGGCTTAGAGGTAGCACCTGTAATCACATAGCGATTACACGGTAATCAGATAGAGATTACAAGGCAATCACATAGCTATTACACAGTAATCAGATAGAGATTACGATGCCACTGCCGAGACCCTCAGAAAATATTATTTTTTAATGATTAGCAAAGGTAATCATTATTCCTCGAAAAAAAGAGTATTATTTAGCATCTTTAGCATTGTTTAACATAAATTAGCGATACAATATGTAAGAAATTATTTACCTTTGCACTATGAGAAAACAGAGTTACATGAGGCGCACATTTCGTTAGGCAACAATGAAAATCTGTATATTGAGAGGGATAGCACGAATATTGTATCTTATGAACGCACAAAAACAAATAACAATCATCGTATTGCTCCTTGCAGCGGTTACGACGCAGGCAAGGAAAGCCAAAGACATAACCAGTATCATCTGCCGCGTAAACACCGCATGGCAACAGGCTCACGGCGCACCGGAATATGGCGGTACGAAGAAGGGACTGAGTGCCTTCTGGGACAATGCCGTGTATCATACCGGCAATATGGAAACCGTAAAGCTGCTGCGGGAAATGGGCGACACCGCCACCGCACGACAGTTTTATGACTACTCCTACGCATGGGCAGAGCAAAACCAATGGTACGGAGCCACGGAGGAAGACCCGAAGAAGTGGAAATACAAAAACTACGGTGAGAAGCCGGAGTATGTGCTCTTCGGCGACTGGCAGATATGCTTCCAGACATATATCGACCTGATGCGCCTGCACGGGACGGAAGAATCACCGTTTCCACAACTAAGCCGCACATACCAGGTGATGAGCTACGAAGCAAAGAGCGGCGAGACGGACTACTGGTGGTGGGCTGATGCTCTCTACATGGTGATGCCAGTGATGGCAAAGATGTATGGCATGACAGGCGACGAGGTGTTCCTTACAAAAATGATAGACAACTGGCATTATGCCAACAGCATAATGTATGACAAGGAAACAGGACTATACTTCCGCGACGGGAAATACGTATATCCGAAGCACGCCACCGCCAAGGGCAAAAAAGACTTCTGGGCTCGCGGCGACGGTTGGGTGATGGCTGCCTTTGCAAAGGTGCTGGGCGAGCTGGGGGCTGACGACGCCCGCGTAGCGGAGATACGCCAGTACTACGTGAGGATGGCGGAAGCCGTGGTTGCCTGTCAGCAGAAAGAAGGCCACTGGACGCGCTCTATGCTCGACCCTGAGCAGGCACCGGGCTTCGAGACAAGCGGCACGGCACTGATGTGCTACTCTCTCTTCTGGGGAGTAAACAACGGCGTGCTGCCCAAGAAGTACAAGAAAGCCGCTCTCAAGGCATGGCACTATCTGGAAACCACCGCACTGCAGAAGGACAACACCATTGGCTACGTGCAGCCAATAGGCGAGAAAGCCATACCCGGACAGGTGGTCAACCAACACTCGCAGGCTAACTTCGGCACAGGGGCTTTCCTGCTTGCAGCATCGGAATATGCGAGGTATCTACACAAATAATAAGGAAATGAAAATGAAAAGGACATTATGCACAACGATACTTATGTTGTGCCTGACTGTAATCTCTGCGCAGAAGCATACGCTCAACAACGGTATAGTACAGGCCAAGACCAAGGTGCTGACCCTCGTCAGGCCCAACGATGCCACGCTAAGGTCTGACGACCCAATGGTTAAGATACGCCAGCAACCTACGGTAAAGGCAAACGCCGTAGGCGAAATATATTTTTTCGAGGGACTGGGAACCGCCGTGCTTCTGGAGGAAAAAACGCAGAAGTGGGTATGCGTGGGCCATAACAAGACATACGGCTACTCAAACTCCAACTTCCTTGACACCCAAGACTGGTACACCGGCAAGGGGGAATACCGCCTCATAGCCGACGGACTCACGCCTATATACGTAGAGTCGATGGCCGACGGCGATGACGATTACCGCTACGACAAAGCCTTGTGCTATGCCCGGAGCGGTATGATACTGGCTGACAAATTCAGCGAAAACGAGCAGTACTACATACTCGAAACCGCACATACCGGTTTGTTCATACCTAAGACTAGAGTGAGGAAAGAGAAGCGTCGCTGACGTCCTCGCTGCCGAACCATTCGCGCAGTTTCTGCTCTGCTTTGCGCTTCGTCTCGGGGGTAATGTTTGTGCTCACGGTACGGAGCACATATAGCAGTGCCGCCATATCATCCGTATATCCCATGGCAAGGATAGTATCGGGTATGAGGTCCACGGGCAGTATGAAGTAGCCCAACGCTCCGTAGAGCTTGGCTTTATCAGAAAACGACAGGGCATCTGACTGTACGGCATAATAAGCCACGAGCACAGCATACACCACCTTTGCCCCTGCCTTGCGGGCAATGCGCATGAGTTTGTCACGCAAGCCCTGCTCGGAATATTCGCTACGGAAATTCTCAAGTTTTATAGGTACGTTATTCATAGGCCTAAAAAAAGCGGTACCACCAACGTGGCACCGCTCATGATGTTTTCAAACTCCACGGACATTCATCCGATTCTCATGTCATTACGGAAGGCTAATAGCCTCGTTAGGGCAAACACTTGCGCATGTGCCACACTCGGTGCAGGCATCAGGGTCAATCTTATAGATATCGCCCTCTGAAATTGCCTCTACTGGGCACTCACTGATACATGTTCCACATGCGATGCAGTCGTCACTAATTACGTAAGCCATAATGTTTCCTTTCTTTTAAGATAAAAGTTTATAATGTTTTTGTTATTGCATTACAAGCTGTCTAACTTGTCTCTACACATTTTTAGGTATCAAAAAACGTTGTTTTGATACTGCAAAGGTAAAAAAAAGATTTTAATCTACCTAATTTTAGGTATATTTTTTTAAAAAAAAATGTTTTTTCTACTATTTTTTAAGTATTTTCATCACTTTATACAATTTTTTCAAACTATATGCGTTAAATATAGTACAAACATACATCATGAATTCATTACAACGCTATATATATATAATAATGTGTTTGCTGCCGCTGATGTCAGCAGCGCAGGAGCGCACAGTGCAGAATCGTCCATATACTGACCTGCGTCCGCTGCACTTCGGCATTGTAGTGGGTACAAATATGATGGACATGAAACTGCGCAACGTCGGGCAGCAGACCCTGACGCTCAAGGATGAGACAGAGATTGAGTCACTCGTCACCGTTGACCAGAACAACTGGGATCCAGGCTTCAACGTGGGTGTACTGGCAGAGGCCCGCATAAATGAGTTCTTCGCCTTCCGCTTCGCTCCACAGCTGTACTTCGGCACGCGCCAACTGACATTCCGCAACTTCACGAAGACAGCCGAACTGGGCTACACCGTAGAAGAGAAACAGTCATTGAAGACCGTATATGTCGGAGCCGACTGCGACCTTATCTTCGCTGCCAAGCGTTTCAACAACCACCGTCCATACGTCATGGCAGGCCTGGCACCCGTCTTCAACCTGTCATCAAAGAAAAGCGACTACGTACAGCTGAAGGGTTACGACGTATTCTTTGAAATAGGCATGGGCTGCGACTTCTACCTGCCGTTCTTCAAACTACGTCCGGAACTGAAATTCATGATTGGCCTGACCAACTCACTCAGCACCGAGCACCAGAAGACCATGCGCGATGCCGACCTTATGCCTTACGCCGCCGCAGTTGACAGAGTAAAGAGCAAAATGTTCGTCCTATCGTTCTATTTTGAGTAGATTACAAAGAAACCGCAAAATAAAGCAATGAACAATAAGAATACAATGACAGCATTAGAGGGAATGCTGAAGAAAATGCTACGTTATAAGAAAGTATATGGCATCGTTACTGTCTGTACTTTTATAATTTCTTATCTAATGGTATGCTCTGTTCCGAGATATTACGTCAGTGAAGTCTGTCTTGCCCCTGAGTCCTCAGGCCTGTCCTCAAGTGGATCATTAGGTTCTATGGCCTCAATGGTAGGGTTGGGCTCTTTGGGTAAATTCGGCTCAAATATCGACGCCATTAATACTGAGATATATCCTAATCTGCTAGGCTCAAATGACTTCCTGATAAAATTGATGACTGTAGAGGTGGAAAATAGCACGAAGGATGTAAAGTGCGACTATTACACCTATATGAGAGACAAGCAAGAGACTGCTTGGTGGTCTGCAGCAATAAAAGGCATAGTCGGTTTCTTTTCAAAAAACAAAGAAAAAAGTGGTGACGAGGCAAAGGGACTCAACATCTTCAAGTTGACTAAAGACCAAAAGGATATCTTTGACAATATTAGGGATAATATATCATGTTCGGTAGACAGAAAAACCGACATGGTTACTATAGTCGTGAAAGATCAGGATCCCGTGGTATGTGCCACTATTGCTGACCAGACATGCAAGAAACTACAAGAATTCATAGTGGACTATCGCACTAAGAAAGCTCGCATTGACTACGAGTACTTCAAGAAACTATGTGGCGAAGCAAAACAGAAATATGAAAAGGCGCGTCAACTGTACGGTTCCTATTCTGATGCCAATATGGATGTGCTGCTTGAAAGCTATAAGTCAAAAGTTGCGGATATGGAAAATGATATGCAGTTGAAATACAATATGTATACCTCGCTGAACACGCAGATGCAGATGGCGCAGGCAAAGTTACAGGAGTCCATACCTGCATTTACCACCATACAAAGTGCGTCAGTGCCTACAAAACCCACAGGTCCCAAGAGGGTCAGCAGTGCTGTGTTGTGTGTGTTTCTGGCCTTCTTTATAACAACCTTTGTGATACTGAGACATGACATAAAGGCAATATTCTTTTAATGGAAAAACTGTTTCTCATCATATCGCTTGTATTGTATGCCTATGCACCTGAATATTTTTCGGGTACTTACTGTTGGGTGCTTTTCATCATATTCATTGCCAATGCCGCGTACATATATGTAAAAGACCTCAGGTATGAGAAAATAGGATTCAACATTTTCTTTACAATAGCATTTTTCCTTGTCACATATCTCTACCCCATATTTATATCCCCATTTTTCCCTGATTTCTTGATACTGTCTATTCCACTGTATAATTACGAGGTAGTATCACAGGGAACAGCTTTGGCCAATGTGGCCTATGCATGTTATGGCGTAGGATATATTTACATTCTCAACAATGCAGTTCCAACAACTCTCAGTACCAGCGATGTTACAGTGGAGAACCGCGAGATAGCAGAAATTCTCACTGAGAAGCAGGTGCGTATGGTGACGCTTGTCTGTGTAGTGCTCTTCGGTATTTTCGTTGTCTCTGGCGGACTGACTTTTTTCAGAATGGCTTATCATGAAGGAGAAAACGAATCCTTTCCTGGAATATCTGGATTTGTTTGGATTTTCCTTCAAACATTTTGCTTGGTTGTCATGATGGCGAATTTTAAGAGAAACTCAATAACAGTCTATGCTGTGTTGGCAGTTATCATTGTCACGTTGCTGGCAGTAGGCACGAGGACCCTCCCGCTGAATCTTCTCATTCCAGCCATGTATTACTATTGTTATAAAAAGAACCTGCGCTTGTCTCGCATCGTAATGGCGGGCGGGGTGGTCATTGCCGTTTTTATGATAGTAGGTTTTGTCAGAGCCAACGGCACTGCTATGGATGCTGCAGGAGGCGATGCCATAGCGGAGAAGTTTCGTGCGTTCATGGATTTCATTATTCCTAACAGAGACCTATATGTGATATTCTCGCATGTACAGAATGACGGGATAACTTACGGCATATCGTCAATGTCGTATATTTTGGCTACAATACCCTTCATGCAGTCTGTGTTTATAAAACTGACAGGTCTTCCCGAGTATATGCTGGCGTCAGAGCGTATGACAACCTATTGGGAATTTGGCGACGACCCTAATGCATGGGGATTAGGTACCAACATTATAGGAGACGTTTATCTCTCGTTCGGATTTGTTGGTGTTATTCTGCTCTTTCTTTTCTTAGGCTATTTTGTGGCAAAGTCAAGAGAACTCATGATACGCAAAAATAGAACGGGTACCCTGTTATATATGATATTGACATCCAGTTCTGTATTCATGTGTAGGGGAGCATATTTCTATAGCTTTAAGAATGTAGTATGGACACTGCTCATCGTATACATAGTGAGATGTCTTTACAAAGAGGTGGTATATGATGAGCGCGAAAACAAAATAATGATAGCGGAGGAAAGCACCAAAACAAATGAGCTTGCATAATCGTAAGATATTAAAGAATAACAGTAAGGTAATAGAGAATTATTTCTTTATGACTATATTGCAGATATTAAACATGTGTTTCTATCTGCTGATTTACCCGTTCCTTATAAGAACGTTGGGACAGGAAGGATATGGACTTTACGCTTATGCTGCCTCTATGGTGTTTCTCTTTGTCACATTTGTAAACTTCGGTTTTGATTTGCCTGCAGCTCAACAGGTGGCGTTACATTCCGATGATAAGCAAGTCCTGAGAAGCGTCTTGTCGTGCGTGCAGACGGCAAAGATTTACATAGAGATGATAGCTGTACTTTGTTTTGCGGTTATAATGTTAATCAACCCAATCATGAGTAATGCCCCTTGCGTATTCTGGATAACATTTTTGCAGACGTTGACATTTATTCTCTTTCCTCAGTGGTATTATCAGGGACTACAGAAGATGAAGATGGTGACTTATATACAGTTTGGTTTCCGCTTACTGAGTTTGCCTTTTATATTTATTTTTGTAAAAAGTCCACAAGACGTATGGGTGTTTGCTCTTATTACTTCGCTTGCTTCGGTATTAGGAGGAATCACAGCATGGCTTATGATCAGATATTGCGATGGTATTAAAATCTACTGGGCTTCTATTCCTGCTGTCAAGAGAGCTTATTTGGAAGCTGTACCGTTTTGCGGCAGTAAT
>CAMNCV010000069.1 GCA_946534585.1 uncultured Prevotellaceae bacterium | reverse complement strand
CGGTGGCATGAGTGACGAGACGGTCGCATCGTATGTGAAGGCGTTGAAGAAAATCTTCGTAATAGAAGATATGCCAGCATGGAATCCAAATCTGCGTTCAAAAACGGCGATACGAACCAGTGATACACGCTATTTCGTAGATCCTTCCTTGGCTATAGCTGCATTAGGCATAGGACCGGATGACTTGCTGAACGACCCAGAGACGATGGGACTGTTCTTTGAGACTCTATGTGTGCGTGACTTGAGGGTATATGCGGAAGCAAATGATGGCAATGTGTTTCACTATCGTGACAAGAATGGATTGGAATGTGACGCAGTGGTGCATCTCAGGAATGGCAGCTACGGATTGATAGAGATAAAACTCGGAGGAGACACCAGAATAGAGGAGGGTGCTGCAAACCTTAAGTCTCTTTCAGAGAAAATAGATACGACAAAGATGAAGAAACCTTCGTTTATGATGGTCTTGACAGCTGTAGGACAATATGCCTATATGCGGACAGACGGGGTGATGGTCGTGCCTATTGGCTGTCTGAAAGACTGATGGTGGGTTCTAAAAATTCCCACGATTTAAATTAGTTTATTATGTGAATATCATTATGTCATATTTTTGTTTTCTTTCAGTGCAAACTGTTAGCTTCTGCGGTCACATAGCCCGCTATGCTTCCTTATCAGCTAACATTTTGCCCTTGAAACAAATTCAAAAATCTGACAGTGGGAATTATTAGAACCCACCTGATGTGAATAAGATATAAAAAACAGTAAGGTTATGAACGAATCGGATACTCGCTTACATAAGATAGACCCTAAGCTGAAGGCGGCAGGGTGGGGTGTGACGGAGGGCATACAGGCCATGGGTGGAGTGCCGGCAGCGCGTAATACCTTCAGGGAGTTTCAGCAGCAGCTGTATGCGTAGCCAGGAAAAGCGTTGCAGGCAGGAAGACAGCGTATGGCAACCAGAAGGCAAAATGGTGATAAAAAAAAGTAAAGCAGTGTTAATTCAAGCGAAATAGTTTGCCATGTCAGTTTTTTTTTGTACCTTTGCACCCAAATTTCAATTTAAAAAACAGAAGAATATATGGCATCATTCATTGAAGACAAAGTAGTCATGGAAGGCATAACCTTCGACGACGTACTGCTCATTCCTGCGTATTCTGAGGTTTTGCCTCGCGAGGTAGAACTCTCAACGAAGTTCTCACGCAACATCGACCTTAAGATACCTTTCGTCACGGCAGCCATGGATACCGTGACCGAGGCACCTATGGCTATAGCAATTGCCCGCGAGGGTGGTATCGGCGTGATACACAAGAATATGTCGATAGAGGAACAGGCACGTCAGGTGGCTATTGTTAAGCGTGCAGAGAACGGCATGATATACGATCCCGTGACGATTATGCGTGGTAAGACTGTGAAGGATGCACTCGACATAATGTCAGAATACCATATTGGTGGTATTCCTGTCGTAGATAGTGATAATAAGCTTGTGGGCATCGTCACTAATCGTGACCTGCGTTTCCAAACGGATATGAATCGTAAGATTGACGAGGTTATGACATCGGAGAACCTTATCGTTACGCATCAGAAGACCGATTTGGAGAATGCCAGTCGCATACTCCTTGAGCATAAGATTGAGAAACTGCCTGTGGTAGATGATGAAAACCACCTCATGGGACTTATAACATATAAGGACATCACTAAGGCTAAGGATAAGCCTATGGCATGTAAGGACTCAAAAGGTCGTTTGCGTGTTGCTGCAGGCGTTGGTGTTACTGCTGACACTTTCCAGCGTATGGAGGCACTGGTGAAAGCAGGTGTGGACGCTATCATCATCGATACTGCTCACGGTCACTCTGCCGGCGTAATAGAAAAGGTACGTGAGGCTAAGGCAGCATTCCCAGAGGTTGACATCGTGGTGGGTAATATCGCAACAGGCGAAGCAGCAAAAGCCCTCGTTGAGGCAGGTGCCGATGCAGTTAAGGTGGGCATAGGCCCGGGTTCTATCTGTACCACTCGCGTGGTTGCCGGTGTAGGTGTTCCACAGTTGTCTGCAGTCTATGACGTAGCTCATGCACTGAAAGGTACAGGCATTCCTTTGATAGCAGATGGCGGTCTGCGCTACTCTGGCGACATAGTAAAAGCACTGGCTGCCGGTGGTTACTCAGTAATGGTAGGTTCGCTCGTTGCTGGTACGGAAGAAGCACCTGGTGAGACGATATTGTTTAACGGACGTAAGTTTAAGTCATATCGAGGCATGGGCTCACTGGAAGCAATGGAGAAGGGTTCAGCCGACCGCTATTTCCAGGGAGGAGTGAAGGAAGCTAAGAAACTCGTACCGGAAGGTATCGCAGGTCGTGTGCCTTACAAGGGCACTGTGCAGGAAGTCGTTTATCAGCTTGTAGGTGGTCTGCGTTCCGGCATGGGCTACTGTGGTGCGAAAGACATTAACGCTCTGCATAATGCTAAGTTCACACGTATCACCAATGCAGGTATGCTTGAGAGCCATCCTCATGAAGTGATAATCACGAGTGAGGCACCAAACTACAGTCGTCCGCAGTAAATAAGTTTTTGTTCCTATAGAGCAGATTATATGATGAAGAAAACTCTTGCCTTGTTGGCATTCAGCATATTAGGTTGTGCTGCGCAGGTATCTGCGCAGGATGACCCCGTAATAATGACCGTAAACGGAAAGCCCGTGTTGCGTTCGGAGTTTGCATATTCATACAATAAAAACAATGGTGAGGACGTAATCGACCGTAAATCGGTGGAGGAATACGTTGAGTTGTTTGCCAATTACAAGCGCAAGGTGGAGGCTGCGCTCGATGCACATCTTGATACTATGACTTCATATAATAAGGAGTTTCGTCAGTATCGAGATCAGCAAGTGTTGCCTACACTCATCAATGCTGCCGATGTAGAAGCTGAGGCCCATCGTTTGTATGATGAAGAGAATAAGCGTATTGGTCCTAACGGACTGTATGATGTCAGTCATATATTCATGCTCGTAAAGCAGAATGACCCTGATAGTCTGATGAATGTAAAGCAGCAGCGTGCAGACTCCATATATCAGGCACTGCAGGCAGGTGCAGACTTCAACGAACTTGCAATAAAGCTCAGTGAAGACCCTGGCACGGCCGCTAATGGCGGACATATCGGCTGGGTGACAAAAGGACAGTTGCTTACGGCATTTGAAGACCAGATGTTGCAGATGAAGTCAGGCGAGATAAGCAAACCAGTGAAGTCGGAGGTCGGTTATCATATCATACGTCTTAACGGACAGAAATCGTTAGACCCCTATGACTCCTTGCGTACAAGTATCATGACATTCATTGAGAAACGTAATCTGCGTAAGAAGTTGGCCGAGAACCGTCTGAAGGATATTGCCGTAATGCAGAACCAGAGCGAAGAACAGGTTATGGATATGCGCTCTGATTCGATATCAGCTATTGACCCTGATATGAAATACCTCATACAGGAGTATCATGACGGATTGTTGCTCTATGAGATAAGCAACCGCGAGGTGTGGGAAAAGGCATCAAAGGACGAGCAGGGACTTAATACGTTTTGGAAGAAAAACAAGAAAAAGTACGCTTGGGATGAACCACGCTTCAAGGGCATAGCTTACTACACACGTGATGAAGCAGATATAGAAGCAGTGAAGCAGTGCCTCAAAGGAAAGAAGTTTGATGAGTGGGCTGATCTGCTACGCTCAACCTTCAATGCCGACTCCGTGTTGCGTATTCGTGTGGAGAAAGGTATCTTCAAGAAAGGTATGAATGGCATCGTTGACCGTGATGTGTTTGGTGATGCAGAGGCAAAGGTCAAGACAAAAAAGAACTTTGATTACACCTCTACATACGGACGCTTGATAAACGCACCAGAGGAGATGAACGACGTACGCCAGTCTGTAGTGAGTGATTATCAGGAAGCCATGGAAAAGGAATGGCTCAAAGAACTGAAGAAGCGTTATCCTGTAACAGTAAACAAGGAAGTGCTTGCCACTGTAAAAGAAAACAAACAGAAATGAAGAAGAAGTCTTTAATCATATCTTCTGCACTGTTGCTTACGGCACTGCTACCAGCGGTATCTGAAGATGTAGTCAATAGCATCGACGAGATTGCGTGGGTGGTAGGTGATGAGGCAATACTGCGCTCAGATATAGAGGTTATGCGTCTGCAGGGTGAGCAAGAGGGAATAGACTGGGGTGGCGACCCGAATTGTCGTATTCCTGAGCAGATAGCCGTGCAGAAGTTGTTTCTGAACCAAGCTGCTATTGACAGTGTTGAGGTTACGGAAGCAGAGATAGCCCAAGGTGTTGAGCAACAGATCAATGCGTGGATACAGATGATAGGTTCCAAAGAGAAACTTGAAGAGTATCGCAAGCAGAGCATAGCAGAGATAAAGGCGGAACTTCACGATGAATACAAGAATCGCGAGCTTGCACAGCGTATGCGTGCGCAGTTGGTAGAGGACGTAACGGTAACGCCGTATGATGTGCGTGAGTACTTCAAGAATTTACCAGAGGACAGTATTCCGTTTGTGCCTACAACGGTTGAAGTGCAGATACTGACCATGGAACCACGTATTCCTATTGAAGATATAAATAAGGTAAAGAACGAATTGCGTGAATATACAGAGCGAGTACAGTCAGGTTCTACTTCGTTTGCTACGCTTGCTCGTCTTTACTCAGAAGATCCTGGCAGTGCACGCCAAGGTGGTGAGATGGATTATGTAGGACGTGGTATGCTTGACCCTAACTTCGCGCAGGTGGCTTTCAATCTTACAGATCCTAAGAAAATATCAAAGGTGGTAGAGTCGGAGTTTGGCTTCCATATCATTCAGCTTATTGACAAGCGTGGTGATAAAATCAAGGTTCGTCATATACTGCGTAAACCGAAGCCGACGCAGATGGCAATCAATGCCATGCTTGCGCGTCTTGATTCCATATCAGCAGACCTTACCGAAGGAAAATTCCCGTTTGAAGATGCAGCGACGACACTCTCTGATGATAAGGACACACGCAACAACCGTGGCTTGATGAGCAAGGTAAATGACGAAGGCAAGCGTACAGCCCGCTTCGAGATGAAAGACTTGCCAACTGAGGTAGCCCGTGCCGTAGAAGGATTAAAGCCTGGCGAAGTGTCAAAATCATTCACTATGACTAATAACCGTGGTAAAACGGTATGTGCCATCGTAAAGTTGAAAAACCGTACGGAGGGACATCGTGCCAAAATAACAGATGATTTTCAGATGATGAGTTCCATTGTGCTTGCCAAGGCACGTGAGAAGAAACTCACGGAGTGGGTGCAGGAGAAGATAAAGAGCACTTATGTGAAAATCAATCCAAAGTATATGGCAGGCAATGACTTCCAGTATGAAGGATGGGTGAGATAGACAACTGTCGGGAGACATTCATTTGTTAGTTGTGACAATCGTAAACATAACATAAACGACTATAAGACATTCTTTTGACATAAAAGTGATGCTGCTGTTAATGGCAGCTGTGTTTACCCTTTGCATCGCAGCCGGTGCAAAGGGTAAACGTCAACGTGCGGTAGCACGTAAGGTTGATACGCGTGTATATCTGCAACATGCAGACTTGCTGTCGTATGACGTATATGGCTCACATCCAGATGCTCAGTTTCTGAAAGGCAAGGTGTCATTCATGCACAAAGGTATGCGACTGACGTGTGACAGTGCGTACTTCTATGAGGCAACCAACTCCTTTGAGGCCTACGGCCACGTAAGGATGCAGCAGGGAGATACTCTGACACTAACAGGCGATCAGGGTCATTATGATGGTAATGACGAGATGGCTCACGTATGGTGTGAGCCCGGCGGTAGCGTGACGCTGACGCATCGCGGTTCGAAACTATACTGTGACACGCTTGATTTCGACCGTATGTATGGAATAGCAGATGCCTATGGCGCTGCGGGCATAAAACTTACCAGCAAGGGCGACGTGCTGACGGCGGACTGGGGACGCCACTTTATTGATACGCACCACTCGGAGTTTTTCTATAATGTGATACTTACCAACGACAAGGGGTTGCGTATAGAGACAGACACACTGTATTACTATGACCGTCAGTCGCTTGCCCACATCACCGGACCTTCTACTATTACGCAGAAGGGAAGCACAGTGAATACCACCGACAGTTATTACAACACCGCTACGGAACGCTCGGAACTCTTCGGACGCTCCACTATACGCAATGGCGAACGCGAGATAACAGCTGACAGTCTCTATCACAGTGATAAGACGGGAATGAACGAGGGTTACGGCAACGTGGTCTATGATGACTTAAAAAATAAAAACCGCCTTATAGGCGAGTACTGCCAGTATAATGACAACACGGGTGAAGGCTTTGCTACGCGTAAGGCGGTAGCCATGGATTATTCGCAGCAGGACACCCTATGGATTCATGGTGACACGATACGTATTCACACAATAGACATAGGTACGGACTCGGTACAGCGTGAGGTGTACTGCTACAACCATGTGCGTGCATATCGCAGAGACTTGCAGGCGGTGTGTGACTCGTTGGTATTTCATTCCAAAGACTCATGTATAACGCTGTATCGCGACCCGGTAGTGTGGGCGCAGGGCAATCAGTTGCTGGGCGAGAAGATGATTGTCTATATGAATGATTCTACGGTTCGCTATGCCGAAGTACTCGGACAGGCACTTTCTGTGCAGCAGATGCGAGATACGATACACTACAATCAGGTGTCGAGTCGCGATATGCGTGCGTATTTTGTGGAGGGAAAACTGAGTGAAACGTGGGCTGTGTCGAGCGTGAAGTCCGTATATTATCTGGAAGATGACGCTGACAGTACCATAATAGGACTGAACTACATGGAGACGGATACGATGAAGATGTACCTCACTCCGGAAAAGAAACTATATAAGATATGGGTACATGCCCCGGAGGCTACGATGTATCCGCTGACGCAGACACCGCCGGAGAAGCACTTCCTGCCGACCTATGTGTGGTTTGACTATATGCGTCCTGTGTCTAAGGACGATATCTTCGTCTGGCGTCCGAAGAAGCAAGGCACGGAACTGAAGGAGCAGAAGCGCAGGGAACCGCCAAGAAGAAGTGAGAGATTGAATAAATAAACGATTGAAATCGTTGCAGGAAAAGCGGCTTTTTCAATCCTTTTTATGCACCATTCTTCTGCCTCCTCCAATTCTTCAATCTTTCCGTACTACTATCTTTTTAACCCTTCAACCCTTTAATACTATATGGACATCATACAACTGCTACCCGATTCGGTAGCCAATCAGATAGCTGCAGGCGAGGTGATACAGCGTCCGGCATCGGTCATAAAGGAGTTGGTAGAGAACTCCATTGACGCTGGTGCCAAGCATATCAAAATACTTGTGTGTGATGCTGGTAAGGCTTCCATACAGGTAATTGACGACGGCAAGGGTATGAGCGATACAGATGCTCGACTGAGTTTCGAGCGTCACGCTACATCGAAGATACGTCAGGCCAATGACCTCTTTGCGCTTCATACGATGGGCTTCCGTGGCGAGGCACTGGCCTCTATAGCAGCCGTGGCACAGGTGACGCTGCAAACTCGTACTGCCGACGACGAGGTAGGTACACGACTGGTTATTGCGGGGTCAAAGGTCTTAGAGCAAGATGTAGTATCATGTCCCGTAGGAAGTAATTTCCTTATAGAAAACCTGTTCTTTAACATACCTGCAAGGCGTAAATTCCTAAAGTCTAACGCTACAGAGATGAACAACATCATGCAGTCATTCGAGCGTATAGCGTTGGTATATCCCGAGATAGAGTTTTCCGTATATAATAACGGTGTGGAAACGTTGTGTCTGCGTGCTGCCAGCATGCACCAGCGCATCATTGATGTCTTTGGTAAGCGTATCAATCAACAACTGCTGCCTGTAGAGACGGAAACCACCATCTGCAAGATAAAAGGCTTCACAGGTAAGCCCGAGTCTGCAAAGAAAAAAGGCTGTCATCAGTATTTCTTCGTAAACGGTCGCTATATGAAGCACCCCTATTTCCATAAGGCGGTGATGAGTGCCTACGACCGTCTGCTGCCTGATGGTGAGCAGGTGTCTTACTTCCTGTATTTTACTGTTAATCCGGAAGATATAGACGTAAACATACATCCCGTAAAGACAGAGATAAAATTTGATAACGAACAGGCTGTCTGGCAGATTCTCATGGCCAGCGTGCGTGATGCAGTGGGTAAATTCTCAGGTTCTACCACGCTTGATTTCGATACTGAAGGAAAGCCGGATATTCCCGTTTTCAACCCCTCGAATGGTGCGGGATTACACGCGCCCAGCATTGATTTTAATCCACAATACAACCCATTCAAGCCTATCCAGACCAAGAGCAGCAGTGTTGGTAATGCCAAAGGATGGGAGGATTTGTTTCCTAAAAAGTCGTCAGGCAATGACGAATTGCTGCAGGAGTTGACTGACACGTCAGTGATAGAGCAGGATTTGTTTTCATCTGTTACACCAGCGCAGGTGCCGTTGGGTGATATGAACGCTACGGAACAGACTGCAAGTTTAAATGGCATCGGAGACGAATGTATGCAATGTAATGGACAATACATTATTTCTCAGACAGATGAAGGATTGCTCGTGATAGACCAGCATCGTGCCAGCCAACGCATTCTTTATGAGGGATATATGCGCACGTTGAAAGAGCATACGGCGCATACGCAGAAGGTACTGTTTCCAGAAGTTGTGCAGTTTGAACCTTCGGTCAGTGCGCACCTGCCTGAGATACTGCCAGAGCTCGCTGCACTCGGTTTCGATATCACCGATCTTGGCGGCAACAGCTATTCCGTAGTGGGCATACCAAGCGGTCTTGGCGGGCTTGATGCAGTCAGGCTTGTCACTGATTTAGTCACTGAGGCGGCAGCCGGTTGCAATACTGCCACAGATGAAGTGCATGCCATACTCGCAGCGGCTCTATCGGCAAAGGCGGCTACACCCTATGGAGAAATATTGTCGGCGGATGACATGCAGACGCTCATTAAGCAACTAACGCAGTGTGATACACAGAGATATACGCCTGATGGGAAAACAGTTTTCTCACTTATTGCATACGAGGAAATAGGGCGTCGTTTCTGAGTCGTAATCTCGTTGTAAGGAAAAAGCTATCTGATTACCATGTAATCAGATAGCTTTTGTTATGTAATCGCATAGGTTTTACCGTGTAATCGCATAGGTTTTACCGTGTAATCGCATAGGTTTTACCGTGTAATTGCATAGGTTTTACTGCGTAATCAGATAGCTTTTACATAGCAGTATGTTTTCACACAGTTTATTTTGAACCGATGAAAAGCAGTAGCATCGACAGTAATACGAGCATTAGGTCGAAGGCCTTGGCCTTGAGATTCTTTTCGTGGAATATCATGGCACCGCACAGGAAACTGACAATCACCGAACCGCGCCTTACCATGCTCACTACGCTTATCATGGCACCATCAAGACCCAGTGCGTAGAAATATACAAAGTCGGCCATTGATAGGAAGATGCTTATCAGTGGGATTGACCAATGCCAGTGGAATGGAGTCGTCTTCTTGCGCGTTGGCCACCATAGAAATATGAGCATACCTGCCATCATGAAGAACTGATATACGTTGTACCAGCCCTGCACGGCCATCTTGTTCAAACCGACACCGCCGTTCTCGGGCGAAGCCATGAGATATTTGTCGTACAGTCCGGAGATAGCGCCAAGCACGTTGGCGAGAAAGACAAAGTATATCCACTTGTCGCGAAACCAGTTTATTCCTTCCTTCTTGCTCGTGTGTTTCAGCAGTTCTATGCCGACCAAGGCTACGAGTACGCCGAGCCATTGCCATAGGTTCAGTCTCTCTGCAAATATTAGCATGGCACCAACGAGCACCATTACGGGTCGCGTAGCGTTGATAGGCCCTACGATAGTCAGTGGCAAATGCTTCAGTCCGAAGTATGCCAAAAGCCACGATGCCAGCACGATGCACGACTTGATGACAATATATTTGTGACCATCCCAGCCATATTCCTGACAGAAGAAGATGGAGCTACTATCGATGTCGCCAGTGTGTGACAGCCAAATGAATGGCAGGAAGATGATGCTTGAGAATAAAGTATTTAGGAGCAACACTGGTATTACGGCATTCTCCTTCAGCGACTGTTTCTTAAAAGCATCGTAAAATCCCAGTAATGCAGCTGAGAGAAAAGCAAGAAGTATCCAAAGCATATTTAAAAAGGCTTATTGATTTCGGGGTGCAAAGGTACTGCTTTTCCTCCAAACTACCAAATTTTTCTTGTCCCTACGTTAGCTTTCTTTATTTCCTTTGCCTATAACCACTACGATTTTAGCCTTGAAAACGATTGGTAAATATGCTGGAAGATAAAATTTTATGTCATTTTCACGGATAGGATATTTTTTGTTTGATTTATGTCATAAAACCACTTTTTAGCCATTAAAATATGTAGGATTGTGTGCACACGTAAAAAAAAATGTGTACCTTTGCCACGATTTTTTGTTAAAAAGAGACTAACTATTATTCTAAAACTACATAAATTCAGAATGCAGAAAAGATTTTTAGGGATAATTATTTGTGCTGCACTGTGCGTTGTGGCATATGCAGGAAATGTAATTGTAATTGGTTCTTACGATAATACCTTAGATGCTGGATATACAAAGTTCGGCGAGCCAGCTATTTCAGTGAAGGACGAAGAAGGGCATGTGATAACGAGTCAGTACAAGATATCATACTCAATACTTGGTGGTGAGAACTGCGAGGTGCCTGGTGTGGAGGCACCTGACGCGCGAGGTGTAATGATTTGCACTGATGCTGCTACGGGAACATACGTAGAGAAGTATTACGGCGACGTCATAATGGGAACTGCAGGAAAAGTGAAAATCAAGGTTATAGCAACATCGAAGCTAAACCCGGAAGATGTCCTGACCACAACCTATGATCTGACAATAGCAAACCTTGATGCTGTTCTGAAGTTCGTACCGTCCTATGCCACACCGATTGAAGTTGACCATGACGGTTCGCTGACGCTCACTGCGAAGCGAGTAAAACGGAGCGAAGACAGTTATTACCTTTCGGCTGTAAGTTCAAAACTGCCTGTTTACTCCATCACTACGAGAAATACAGGTGGCGTACTGAATGATATTACCAGCTACTTCGATGTCAACATAGACTATACGGGTTCAGACAACTATACGGGTTCAGACGAGATAATAAGATATAACCCAGAAAAGGGTTCGCTATCGTATGCAGGTATAGGCAACCAATGGAATGGAAAAACACTTGAGCAAATCAATGCAGATATCTCTGCTCTGGGTACTCCCACTGGTACCTTGACCTATACCTTCACACCGAAAGCCGAATGGACGGGCTTCTACAGCACTATTACGAAAACTATTGATGTGCGACTCCTCTGTAGTACTTCTGATGAAAAACTCTCATTGCACCTCAATCTGGAGCGTGAGAATATCATGCAGGAAAGTGTTTCCAATCACCCAGACGATAATCTGCCGGTGATTCATGTGTATAAATACGGACAGAGTGACATAACTGACAATAACCACTATCAGTATTACAGTCCGCTACCTACGCTTATGACCAGCGATGGTGCAATGCTTACGATAAACTCGTCGCGTGGTGGCGGCTCATGGGGTGACTTCCAACTGGTTTATAAGATAGTTAAGGACAGTACATATTACGACAACTGCCGCTTCAGTCCATTCTACAACATAGAGTCTGAAGTGTCACAAGCTGCAGGGCAAAAGACAGGTTTGACTATCAATGACTACCTATATCAGGTATCCAAGCCAGGTCTTGTCAAGGTAGCAGTATATGCTGCGCTGCAAGATAATTACGGTGAATCTCTTGCAGCGATATACAAACCTCTGCTTGATGATAATGATGAGCCAGTAAAGATACAGAATGGCGGGACTACATACACCGCATATACGGAACCAGTGTATTTCTATATCGACGTGATGAAACGTCAGCCACACTTGAAGTTCGTGCCTGATCCTAATGAAATAGTATTTGTCAAGGGCGATAAGATTAACATTCCTACGCGTTTCGATGTCTCTGCCTGGATTGATGACTCACATAATGGCGAGGCTGCAGTGCTAAAGTGGGGCGCAGAGGATGGTAACGACCATTTCGCTTACTCGTTCTTTATCTCTGACCGCAATGGCGATTACATCAAGCTTCACGACTGGCCGTATGTCAACAAACAAGAGGAGTGGGAGGCAAATGGTGGCGATTACTATTCCTACCGTTACATGCACGAGGTGTATGAGACTTATGCCGGATACGTAGGGGTAGCCGATATCCGTGTGGGTGACTCCATCAAACTTGATAATGGCAGTTTCGTGAAGGTGACAGATGCCAACATTGAGGACTTGAAGCTTGTGCACCCGATGATACAGGTGGGCGACTACGAGATGGGTATAGTATATAACTCAATGAAGGGTTACGGCAATGAGTCGTGGACTATTGAGTTCCTGCAAACCGGACAGTATAACATTCCTTATACCGTGCGTCCGTGGAACCACACGCGTTGGGACAACTCTACAGAGATAGGTGTTACGTTCCGCTATTCAGCTGATGACTATGCGGCAACGGAAATCAAACTCGGATATACCTTCCAGGTTGCAGACCTTGGTCAGACATCGTTTGTTGAACCAGGTGCTAAGGTCGTAGTGCCGGCATGGCATGACTATGATGTGACAGAGAACTTTACACTGGAATACAGCATTGACTCTGATCTTAGCGATACAGGCACTACCATTGACCCTGAAACTGGCGAGGTGACCATAGGCGGTAACCATACGGGTGATGTAGTAATAAAGGTAGTTGGCTCACGAAATAGTCAGGATTTGCACTATAATAACCCAGAGCCCGCATACTATACTATACGTATCGTTGACCCAGCCTTGCGCGCTAAGTGGGAGGTTATCTCCACTTGTAAGAAAAAATCACCATGCGAACAGCACGCTACAAATCCTCGTTTTGGTGGCATAGGCGAACCGCTCATGTCGGAAGCCAACGGTCGTATGCACTTCCTGACTGCGGGTATAATATATGGTGGCACTGTGTTTGAGGGTGTGCCAGGTATTACTCTCACCGTAGGCGCACCGACTACCGATGCTTCAAACAGCAATGACTGGACCACCGTGGCTACGGCTGAAGGTACACCTAAGTGTTGTGCACACGAGACACAGTCAGTTATCGTGAAGTCAACGGAAATGCTTAAGTTTGGAGATGATGACCTTCCGAAGTCTGGTGCGTTCTATCAGTTCAACCCAACTGTCAACGGTTATCTTACGATCGATGCCAAATTCTACAAGAACAACACCATCATACTTGTAACACGTGATGCTGATGGAGTAATGCACAGCGAAACTTTCTGTAACACAGGTGACACGAACATTGAATATCCAAAGGCTACTTATGATGATGAGGGCAACCTGTTGGGTGATTATACCTTTGCAACTCCGCTCATAGCTGGTGAGACTTACTATCTCTTTGACATAACAGATGGTGGAAATCTCAATCTGCATGGCTTTGCATATCAGCCTGCATTCATCTTTGACCGCACTACAACACAGGCTCAGTCAGAGGCTCCGCTCAGTGCTTCGCTATTTATGAATGGCCTGTCAAGCAGTGTTCCTAAGCTATATAATGGCAACAATGATAACGTGTCATTCGAAGTAAGCGATGCACGCAATGTTGGCGTGACAGCTGGTGACTACATTGTCGTAGGTGCAAACGGTGTACTCGACCCAAAGCAGATGACCCTTGACGATGATAACAATATATTTAAACTGCGCGTTACGGCTACTGTCAGGTCAACAAATGAAGATCTTGGTGACTGTGTAAACAAGACTCCATACTATGATGTGCAGATTATTGATATACCAACATTTGCCATAGCTGACGAGGCCGGCTACGAGAAACAGAACATTGCAAATGGTACTGAGGTTACAACGACCAACATCAGCACCGACATCACTATGACCTTCGGAGGCTGGAGCGACACCGATGGCTCATACTATAGCACTGTTAACCCTGCAAAACCACGCTCTGACCAGTGGGATTACAAGAGCAAGGCAGGCTATGGCAGCCGCATTGGCAGCGAACTTGATGATGCTGATCCTTACTACAATCGCACCATCGACGGCTTCGGTTATTTCAATGCCAGCAATAATAACCCTATTGACGAATTGAACGCTGCCGCCGTGAACAGTGGCGAGGTATATACTTATGGTAGCGGAACGGAATATGAGAAGGCGAGCAAGCGCTATAACACCACATATACGTTACCTTGCCGTGGTGCGTTCGTAAAGTTTGAGCCACGCGAGAGCGGCACGTTGATTGTCTATCTGGTACAGAATGGCTCGGTTGACTATCATTATGGAGTATCAAGCATAAGCAAGTCGTACCAGATTAAGTGGCGTCCGCTCTACATTACCGATGAGACAGGCAAGCCAGTAGAGATGGTCAACAACTTCGGCAACGTCGGTAAGTACCTGCCTACGGGTGATGATGCCCACAACGCAGGCTCTTTCACCCTTGGAGTGTCACGCTGCAACCGCCAGGAGGAAGTAATAGAAAGCTCATGGTTATATGATGAAGCCGTAGCGAGTGGTGCTTCAAACATAGAGGCTGGATGTTCATTTGACTGGACAGAGTTCCGCGGTACCAAAGAAGACCGACAGCACTTGATTGCTGCTTGGCCAAACAAAGGCGAGCGTGAGAGCATCATCCGCCTGTCAACTGGTGGTTTCGTACTGCCTCATAAAGCATACGTGCGCTACTCATTCCACGTCAAGGCTGGCAAGACCTACTTCGTGTTCCAACCAGGAAGTAAGTTTGAGTTTGGCGGATTCTCATTCGTTCCTACGGGGTATCCTGACGAATGTAAGTATGCTATTACCAGCAAACCAGGCGCACTCGTGTATAACGATCCCAATCAGGAGAAGAACTATGCTGGCGGAGCCGTAGATGCGGAAGACCTTACGTTCACTTGGGAGAGCGCAGAAAACTTCAACGAAACTAAGGAAAACCTGACCATTACGATAAACGACCGTCGCAAATCGGAGTTGACCAATGAAGCATACGCCGACCGTGGTACGCTGAAGCAACGTACGCTGAAGGCTGGTGAGTGGGAAGGCATCTGCCTGCCGTTCAGCGTAAGCGAGCAGGAAGCCAAGCGAGTGTTTGGTGAAGGCTATGCTGTAGTAACCTGCGATGGTGTCACAGGCTCTGACAACGTGCTCCACTTCGTGCGCCACGGCAATGCTTACATAGAGGCAGGGCGTCCGTATCTCGTAAAGCCAGCGAGGGAATGCATGCTGCAATTCAAAAACGTCACTATAGAAGGCAGCGAGACAGTCAACACGCTTGCAGGCGCAACGAAACTTGTCACTGACCCAACACGCTTCGATGTAGATATAAATGATGGTGAGTTCACGTTCAAAGGCATATACATGCGCGAGACGATGCCTAAGCTTTCATACTTTGCAAAGGAAGACGGACTGTACCGCTACAATGCCGATACGAAGATTGGCGGCTACCGTGCTTATTTCAAGTACAACCGTTCAGAGCAAACAGTTGGTGCCAAGGCACTCTCATTTACCATCGAGGACCTTTACGACCTTGAAGAGGAAGGCGACATAGCGACAGGCATCCTGCTCATCAGTGATGACCAGCTTGAAGTGATGCCGGCAGATGTCAATGTATATAACCTCAGCGGTCAGAAGATAGCAACGGGCGCAAGCGGAATCAACAACGCTGCGCGCGGAGTCTATCTCATAAACGGCAAGAAGGTTGTAAAAGACTAATAATACAATAGTTTAAGGTAAAAAAGACAGGAACATACCCATCATGATAAAAAAAGAATATATCAGTCCAGTGATAAGTATAGAGGTACTTGAGGACGAAGAACTGATGATTGGAGCGTCATACACTACAACCACAAACTATGGTGAAGACCCATCAGAGGATGATAACGACTACATTCACATACATCCTGATCCAATCGATCCGCCGTCACCTATCGATGATGATGGTGACTACTAAACTGTTCGGTAGGAATGAAGGTCTTAGGGACGCAAAGATTGATAAATTAAGGAGTGAAATAATAATAAAAAGGAGGATTGAAGTTTCGCTGTATGGCGACTTCAATCCTCCTTTTTATATGCTTTCAGTGCAAAGATATGTCCTTCCTTCAGTCTTTTAGCCCATCAATTCTTCAGTCCTTCCATTCTTTAATCTTGTTGATTGTGGAGTAATCCGTCTGATCTATAGTCAGTGGAGTTGCTGCGGCGTAGCCATGGCTGATAGCCCAGGCATCGGTATCAGTAGCCTCCGGTTCGTCGTTTTGGTAGTAACCTACCATCCAATAATAAGGCGTACCCTTTGGATGGCGCTGCTCCTCCACTTCTTTGCGCCAATGACCGTGGGCCATACGCGTGGCAAGCATTTCGCCATTCCATTCCTTTGGCACGTTGACATTCAGACAGGTATAATTCGGAAGCCCCTCCTTCAGCAAGCGTTTCACTATGCGTTGCACCAGTGGTCGCATAGGTTCGAAATCGGCATCGTCATCGTAGTCGCACAGTGAGAAAGCCACACTTGGTATTCTCTTCAGTGCCCCCTCCATCACAATGCCCACCGTACCGCTGTAATGCAGGTTGGTACTGGCATTGTCACCGTGGTTGATGCCGCCGATGATGATGTCGGCCTTCTTCGGGCACAGGCGGTGATAAGCCATCTTCACGCAGTCAACGGGCGTGCCGCTGCAGCTCCATATATCAATCGTGGTATTCTCATATTCATAGTGTCGGCGGTGCTTAATGGTCAGTGGGGTAGTGCTGAAGGCCCGTGAAAAGCCCGAACGTGCTCTCTCTGGCGCACAGACTATGATGTTGCCCATCCCTTTTAGCATATCGATAAGCGTGTTGATGCCCTTGGCGTGGTAGCCGTCATCGTTGGAAATGAGAATGAGTGGCAGTTCTTCCTTGTTCATGCTGATATTATTTGTTTTACTACGTTCCATATATTGTCGGCCGTGGTCAGTGATACGTGCTCCTTAGTAGAATGTGGAGCGACTATGCGCGGACCTATCGAGGCTATGTGAATTCCTGGGAACCTGTCTGCCAGATAGGCCGCTTCAAGCACGAAGTGCATATTGACGGGGCGCGGCTTGAAACCCAGTACTTCCTCAAAACTACTTATAGTGCGCTGCAAGAAGGGGTGGTTGGCATCCTCCTGCCAAGGCTTTGCGTCGAGAATCGTGTTGACCTCTGCTCCCACGAGCGAAAAGATGCGTGCTATATCGCCTGACAGGGCGTGCATCCTCTCCTCACTGAAACTGCGCGTATGCGCAGAGATGGTGATGCTATCCTTTGCCATGCGAGCCACACCTATGTTGTTTGACGTAAGCACACCGCCGTCATCCTTGCGCTCCGTCACGCCCACGGGTATGCCATTGATGGCGGCAAGCAATACGTGGGTGCTCTCCTCGCTCCACACGGTGGAGTGCCATACTGACTGTTCGCAGTCAACCGCAAGCATGGGGTCGGTCTGTGAGTATTCAGCCCTTACGGCATCATTGCATTGACTTACGAGCACATTAAACTGCTCCACGTCGTCGGCTGGCAGCACAATCTTTGCCGTGGCCTCATCTGGTATGGCGGAATATGCCTGCCCACCATCAAACTGCACGAGGTAAAGCTTTATGTTAATCTGCCTGATGGCCACCAGCAGTAGGTTTGCCAGTATCTTGATTGCATTGCCACGACCCAGGTCGATGTCGGTTCCGCTGTGACCGCCGCAACCTCCGCTTACCTCTACCTCGTAGGTCACGTAGCCCCGTGGCATACTGATGCGGTGCAGGGGCATACGTGCCAACTGTATGTGGGCACCTGCCGAACCTGTCGTTATTTCGTCATAATTCTCGGAATCGAGATTGAGCACCAAGCGCCCCTTGATGAAATCGGGTGCGAGATTGGCAGCCCCAGCCATGTCATCCTCCTCAGCCGTGGTGCAAAGCACTTCGATGGCAGGGTGGGGTAGTGTGTCGTCATCAAGCACAGCCAGTGCCATGGCCAGCCCTATGCCGTTGTCGGCACCCAGCGAAGTGTGGTCGGCGCGCATCCATTGCTCGCCGCCTTCATTATATATAATAGGCGTAACGCGCCCAGGCGTGTCGTAGCCTGCATCAGCCACGCATACCATATCGCTGTGGTTCAGTATGACAATCGTTTCCCTGTCCTCATAGCCAGCGGTGGCAGGCTTGCGTATCACCACGCAGTTGCGCTCGTCGCGGTCGTAGCTGAGACCGCGCTCCTCTGCAAAATGGCAAAGGTAGTCGGCCACGGCCTCTTCGTGGTGAGAAGGGCGGGGAATGTCACACAGTTGGCGGAATATCTCTTTATAGTTCATCATTTGTGTGTTTTCGTCATTGTATCGTAATGCAAATTTACACAAAAATCCTCAGAGTAGCAAGTTTTCGCTTATGAAAATTAACTGCGGCGGCAAAACTGCTGCCTTGTGATTTGCGAACAAATCCACACGAATGGAAAACGCAAAAGAGAAGCAAACGAACGTTAAAACGCCCTCAAGGTGCCTCCATAAGGTGGCACTCTGAGGGCGTTTCCAGGGTAAAAGCTATCTGATTACGCTGCCAAAACGCATCTTTCACACTGTAGTCTGTATGCAATCACATTGTAATCGCTATCTGATTACACAGTAAAAGCTATCTGATTACAAGACGAGCGGATGCTAATTGTAATACTGTTTTGTGTAAACAGCATAATGTCAGTCTGTTAGTTAAATCGCAAAATTTTGCGATATTTCGAGGCGAAAATGACTTTCGTGATTTCCACGGCAAACATTCGGCAGTAAAATACGCCGTCAGCCCTATGCCACTCACGGAGGACTACTCCTCGGAGAGGCTGTCTGTATTCTCCACGAGAGTGCCATCCTTTGCCAGTTCCTGCATGTAGGCACATATACGTGAGAGGCCGTTGCCCTTGGGGCTGGCGTTGGAGCCGCCCGAGATGATGCTCTTGCCGTCAGAGAATTTTGCACGGAAACTCCAGCCCCAGCCGTCAAGTACCTCCATCGAGGGTTGGTAGGAGGATTTGTATAGATACATCTTCTCCTCCTTGATGATTTCCTTGAAATGCTCCACGGCTGCGGAGTCGATGCGCTTCTCATACATCGGACCGTAGTACTCCAGCATCGAGCGCACCACGAAACTGCCCGTGGAATCGCGCTCCAGACTGCCCTCGTATTCGTTTTCCGCCATACAGGCATTCGTGCTGTATTGCAGGCTTACCAGCTGCCCCTCGGGCATAGTCTTGCCGTCGGAGCAACCAATCATTGACAGCAGGCTGCCAAGTAAAAGTTCTATCTTGTTAAGTTTCATTTTTGTGTAGGTGAGTGTGTGGTTGGTTATCGTTTTATCTGGGTGTAAGTGTCGCCATGGAGCAGGGTCATGTATTCGTCATAGGTAATCGTACGCCCACCCATTGAGCGCAGGTGTGGTGTCTCAAGCTGGCAGTCGATGAACTTCCAACCCATCTCCTTGGCTTTCTTCGCCAGATGGATAAGGGCGAGTTTCGAGGCACTGGGTACTAAGGAGAACATACTTTCGCCGAAGAACGCCTGCTGACCCACCACTCCATACAGTCCGCCTACGAGCCGTTCGCCCTCCCATACTTCAACGCTGGCAGCCCTCTTAAGTTCGTGAAGCCTTCTGTAGGCACGCATTATGTCGGGGCCGAGCCATGCCTCTTCTTCCGTATTACGACCTTGTGCCTCAGCGCAATGGTGGATTACGCCATCGAAATCACTGTCAAAAGTGACCCTGTACGTGTCCTTCTTCATCAACTGGCGCATGGAGTGGCTGACGTGAATCTCATCGGGGAAAATCACGAAACGTTTTGTTGGGCAGTACCACAATATTTCTTCGCAGTGCTTATACGGATACCAGGGGAAGTAGCCCGTGCCATAAGCGCACATCAGTCGTTGCGGCGACAGGTCGCCACCCACGGCTGTTGCCTCCACCTCCTCGTCGTCTGGCGGAAGTGGAAAATAAGGGGTATCTTCATTCAGTTGATAATATGTAGGCATGTCAGAGTGTCCTTTATTTCTTTCCGTGAGATAAATTATTCGAGAAATAGTTGATTTGTACGTTATGAGGCTAAAAGTCTGATAATTCCGATAAGTTCGAAGAACAGAGCTATGCCCAGATGTATAATTATTCCGCCCCACAAATGGCGCGTGCGCCATGCCAGTATGCCAAGCATATATCCGCCTATGACCGAAGAACAGAGTTCGAGGTCAGGCTTGCCAAGATGTATGCACATATACGTCAATGCCATTGGGAGTACAGCCCTTCGTCCCAGCCAACGTGACATACCCACCACTAATGCGCCGCGAAACATGCTTTCCACGCCGAGGAAATCGTTGGCATAGCATAACTCAAAGAGACCTATGACCTTCCAGCGCTCCCATCCCATCGCACCATCGTAGAACGTAATGTCCATCTTAGGATAGAAATTAAGGAACTGTGGTGTAAATGAAACGACTATGAATACAGGTAGCAGCATCAGATATATCATTCCGTACACACGCAGATATTTGCTTGAGCGGCGCAGCCCGTACAGTCCGAAGCGTCCTTCGGTAAGCCAGCGGAATACGCATAGCGACGAGACTATGAATACCGAGCGGAACAGGAATGAACCCACCAACTGCATATAGTACTTATCCTTATGCCATACGGCACATTCCTCCGCCCACTTGTAGTAGGCATGGAACCCCTGTCCCGCACCGTCTATCGTAAGCAGGAACATGGGAAATGCCCATACCTGCCACTGTCGCAGTCGCCATAGCTCATGGTGCATCCATAGCGTAGGAACGAGTACGAGGAAATACATACATATATATACTGCAGGTAATCGCAGCATCGACGTACCGTCATCGTAGCCAGGGGCTATGAGCCAGTCGTAAATGTTGTATTGTGTCTGTGCTATTATTATGAGAATAGCCAGAATAAAAGCATACAGATACTTCGTCCAGCGGAAGTCCTTGCGTATGAAGGCGGCGATGTCACCGATGAAACAGCCTACTTCGTGCAACAGAGAGCCGCGTTTGACGAATTGATGCCACCAGCCGAAAGCGCGACGATGGGTGCGGTAGGCAAGGTCGCGCTCGTTACCATAGGCTTCGCGCTCGAAGTAGAGTTTGTAGTAGGCACGCATAAAACTGCGTTCTTTCACCGCGCGGTAAAGCCACTCCACGCAGTACCACAGCAAGAAGCCAATGTAGAGCATCTCCCTCTGTTGCATTGTGTGGATATATTCGTGGTTCTCGTCAACCACGGAGAGCCTGCCCTTGTCGCTGCGGCAGAAGATGATGCCGCATACGTTAGTGGCAAGAAACTTGCCAAATGGGAAATATTTATTGTATATTACTTTCAATTCTTCTGTTTTGTCCTTATGTCATTCAATCCTGTCGTACTGTTCTTTGAAACAATCCTTCAATCTTTCCATGGCGCAGGTGATTCAATCACTACGGTGTTGCCAGTGATGGGATGTGTAAACTCAAGCCTTGACGCATGCAGATACATACGTTCAGCCGTGGCATTGCCATAAAGAGGGTCACCGAGAATTGGCCTGCCGAGTCCATCGAGGTGTGCACAGTGCATGCGCAACTGGTGCGTGCGGCCTGTCAGTGGGCGTAATAAGGCATGGTTACCGCTTATTTCATATTCTGTAATAGCCTCTTTTCCGTGGTCGTAATCTACGCATTGGCGCGGTCGGTTGAGGAAATCGGGCGATAGCGGTAGCTTGATGGTGCCATGAGATGGTGACGCACCGTCTTCAAGCACGGCCGTGTATTCCTTCCTTACCCCTTTGTGTAGGGCGAAGAGCCGCTGCATAGCCACAAACATCTCATCTGTCTTTGCCGCCAGAAGTATTCCAGAAGTGTCCATGTCAAGTCGGTGAATCACGCGATGCCCAATTACGTCCTGAGCATTAGGCAGTCGGCGCCGACCTGGTACAGAGAGTAGTCCTGCTGGTTTGTTTATGGCAATGAGCCAAGGGTCCTCATATAAAAGTGAAGAGTGAAGAGTGAAGAGAGAAGAATACCGTGAAGCGTTCAACGCTTCAGGGTATTCTTCACTCTTCATTCTTAGCTCTTCACTCAAAAGCCACCATATTATAGGTTGACACCGTGCCTGACAAGGCTCATAGTATTTTCCATGATGGCGCACTTCTCCCCTTGGCGAATCACCATACCAGAACTCACGCAGCACCACGGGACGCAGACCGTGGTTGTTGGCGTAGTTAAGCAGTTTTGGTGCGCAGCACTCTCCTGTGCCGCTTGGAGGAACGGTCTGTTGCAGTCCCTCGCTTCGGGCATATTGCTCGAAGACGTGGAGCAGAGTGTCAGTTTCTCCTTTGTGGTTTGTGAGTAGAAATTGCGAAAACAACCAGCGTTGCAATGCCTGCGAACGCTCCTTGCGCTCCTTGCGCACTTCGTCAAGGTGCTTGCGTTCATCGCCTTTTGCGTTGATGCCTTTGTACTTGTTAACCTCGTGATTGAGTGCTGTAATCTCAGCTTCGTGGGTCTTGAAATAACCGTCAGGCTGCAGGTAGTCGAAGATTGCCGGCACGTATCCAGGCCAGTCTGACCTGCCCTGTATCTGTCCAGAATAAGCCTTCAGTGTCTCGCCAGAGTCTGTGATTAGGAAGCCGAACATCTTTCCGCGCCTTACCTCCTCACGCCATTCGGCATGAGACTCAATGTCGGCTATAACCTGACGTTTTATTTCTTCTATGTCAGAGGGTAGTGGCATCGTATCAGTGCTCGGCTTTGTTCGGATTATTGATTAACTTGGTCATTATGCGCGCTGCATTGTCGGGCGCACTGTAATCGCCAAGAAGCGTAGCAACGTCATCATAGTCCTTGAGCATACTATTGCGGTAGTCTGCATCAGAGAGGATGGATGATAACTCCGTGCGTATGTTTTCTATAGAGAAGCGGTCAGCAAAGAGTTCCTTGACTACTTCGCGATCTGCGATAAGATTGACGAGAGAGATATAGTCGCACTTGATGATATGATTGAAGGCCCAGCGCATCAGAAGGGGTAGGGGAGTCTTGTAACATACTACCTGCGGTACGCGGAAAATGGCAGTCTCAAGCGTTGCCGTGCCACTGGTGACGAGTGCCGCCGTGGCATTATAGAGCAGTTGATAAGTCCCGCCACGGTGTAGGACGCTGACATTGTCGTAGTCACGTGTGAACTGGGTGTAATACTCATGCTCAATGCCTGGTGCACCAGCTATTACAATGCGGTAGTCTTTCATAAATGGCTTCACGGCTTCGAGCATTGATGGCAGGTTGTCGCGTATCTCCTGCTGGCGACTTCCAGGCAGTATGGCGATTATTGGGTTGGGTGATTGCAGTAGCTGGTTATGGCGCAGGAAGTCATCGTTTACGATAGAGGCTTTCTCCTTGAAATTCCTAACTTCATCTGCTGTAGGATTGCCTACGTAGTGTACTTTATAGTTGTGTTTCTTTTCAAAATACTCTTTCTCAAACGGCAATATGCAGAACATCTCGTCAACATAACGTTTGAAGTCTTTGATGCGATATTCTTTCCATGCCCATATCTTTGGTGATATGTAATAAAAGGTGCGTATGCCGGACAGGTGTTTTTTTACATACTTTGCTATCTTTAGATTGAAGCCGGCATAGTCAACGAGTATTACGACGTCGGGTTGCCATGAGGCAATATCTTTCTTACACTCGGTCATGCCGCGCAGTATCGTTGGTAGATGCATGAGCACTGGTATGAAGCCCATATATGCCAGTGTGCTGTAGTGACGTACGAGCGTGCCACTGTCAGCAGCCTCGGTCTCCATGCGGTCTCCACCGATGAAACGAAACGAGGCATCTGCGTCCTCACGCCTCAGTGCTTTGATAAGATGTGAGGCATGTAGGTCGCCGGATGCTTCGCCTGCTATGAGATAATATTTCATGTTTGTGCATGGTTTCCAGCCAAGGAAAAGACAAAATACATTCATTGGCTGGAAACCTTCATTTATTTCAGATTCTTAATAAACTGCCATACGCTCTCGCTCTTCTTTACCTTGATGAGAGCCTTATGACCTACGATATATTCTGACACTCCATGATGGTTGGAGTCGTGCTTCCAGTCGTAGGTGTAGCCGAGTTGTGTCCATGGCAATGGTGTGTCATCCTCGTATGCACCCTCGTAGCTCTTGCGATACCAGTCGCGGAAGTTTGTTGCACCAATCATATAGCTCTCGTCGGCATAGGCAGGGAACTCCAGACCTGCCTCAGTGGTGTTGATTTCTGGTGTGTGAGCAGGTCGGAACATACTTGCCGGGTCGGCATAGAACGATACCATTATGTCGTAATCGCACGTAGGGTCGAGACCATACATTTGTATCATGCGCTTATGTGCAGCCACGCTGTCGAGACCCTCAAACTCTGCGCTGCGCTTCTGCCAGTCGATAGGCAGTGATACCCAGGTACCCATCTCGCGGTCGATGCTATACACACCCTCGCCACTGAAGAAGCGCTTCAGTCGGCTTGAATCAACCAGCGTAATCACGAGCACCATGTCCTTTCCGTCAATCTTTTGCCACTCTACGCCAGGCTGTCCTTTCTTTATTGGTGTGAGGTTATGGTCAATCTTTGAAGCATTGATTGCATAGGCGTCGTCGATGGCCTGTGCCAAATCCATCTGTTCGAGTAACTTGCTGTCAGAGGTGAACTCTGCCTTCTTGCGCAGACGCTCATGTATGGCGGCTTTCATATACCACTCGGCTTCGGTGAAGTCGTTAGGGTTCCAGCCGTTGTAGCCTACGGGGCGGAAGAGCATACGCACGTCTTCTGGATTAACCTTGTTACCATGCGAGCCAATGTATTTGTCAGTGAGCATCCCGAGTCTTGGACGTGCCCATTCTACGGCAGCGTGGTCGCGCACCTGTGGCTGGGGGGCCTCTATCGTCAGTGCTGAGGGATAGCGGTTCTGGCGGTTGTGGCTGCGTATATACATCACCTTTTGCTGGGCTACGTAGGAATCAAATGGCAGTTGATAACGTGCGTTGCCGTTTGGGTCTTCCTTGAAAAGCAGTTGAGAATCCTCACCAAGGTCAACGAATGTGACATAGCCACGTGGCGATTGGTTGTACTCGTCATCGCCCAGTACGGCATGCACAAGGCAGTTGGTGTCCCACATACGCTGACCAGTGTCGCAGGTATAGTTTACATATACTGACTTTATAGGGTTCAGTTCCGTATATGACAGGTCGGTCATCACGTCAGCCGGAGCATAGTCCATGGCATCGCCTATGTTACTTGGCGACATGATTAGTTCCACGTTCTTTGGCAGTTTGCTGAAGAAAACTGCCGACTGTTTTGACGCAGCGCGCATATTGTATCCGGAGAGACTGTCACCACTCTCGAAACGTCCGGCCTGCAGATATACTGCTTTGACCTTTTTGCCGAAGAGTTCGGCACCGTTGAGTTTTGAATACTCGTCAGCCCCCGATTCAAAGAGTTGTGCCAATGTGGTGGCAAAGCCTATTGCCACGACCACTACTGAATTGTCATCGGCCTTGCTCAGCAACTGACGGTAGAGCTTGTAGCCGTCAGGACACTTGCTTACGTCGAGCGAACGTGGGAAGAGTGGAGCGCCCTGCTCGTTTTTCAGATATACGATGTTGCTGTAAGGGATGAAGCAACGAGGGTTCTTCACACCGTTGCGCTCCAATCCTACGGGGATGTCGGGATGTCCGTAATAGGTATTGAACACATCCACGAGCGTGGCATTTTTCTCTCCCTCGCGGTCAACTACAATGCCTTTCAGATCTACGCGTCCCTCATCAATGTAGTGGTGAAGCATCATCAGAGCAAAGAGATCGTCGGTTGAAGAACCGAAGTCCGAATCGAGAATCATCTGGATGGGGGCTTTCTGTACAGTTTTAGTGTTTGGCTTTGCCTGAACCTGCATCGTGAGCAGAAACAGACAGATGAATAATGTGATTTTTTTCATTGTTAAAGATATTGTTTTTATTTGATTTGTTTTCCGCTATATTCTTCGATACTACCTCCCTTACGGAAGAGGGTGGGGCAGTATTACTCTATCTCACCAGCATCTCCGGGTATATGTTCTTCATCGACCCCCACAGGCTGTAGCGCACCTCGGGATTGTCCTGCTCCAACTTGTCAAGCAAGGCCTTCACCCTTGTGCGTTGCGTTACCTCCTCATAGGGGCACGTCTTCGTCTGCTTCCTGAAACGCAGTGTGGCGGCTTCCTCGGCAATGAGCCTTTCAGGCACGAGACACAAGGGGCGTATCACTGACAGAGAGTAGTGGCGCATGTGTAGCATTGGCGGCATGGTCTGTATCGAACCTTGGTAAAACATATTCATCATCAGCGTCACCAGTATATCGTCCTGATGATGTCCCAGTGCCACCTTGTTGAAACCATGCTCCTGTGCAAAACAGAATATGGCCTTGCGTCGGTGCCATGAGCACAGGAAGCACTTCGGTTTCTTCGTCTGCGTCTCCTCAAAATGAGTGTGAACCACGTGGAGTGTCACGCCACAGTCGTTGCAAAACCCAGAGAGATAGTCCATGTCATTGGCATAAGGCACGTTGTCCATCACCACGTGTATGGCCTCTACTTCGATGCGTGGCTTGTATATGCGTTGCTGTGTGCCAAGCAACCTGACGAGTTCTAAAGAATCCTTACCGCCTGACAGTGCCACGAGTACCCGGTCGTTGTCTTCGAGTAGTTTATAGTCAGCGCAAGCCGAGTGAAACAATCGTTGGATTTTCCTGTCAGTGTTACTCATTGGGAATTATTCAGATAGAAATTTGCAGTAAATGCCAGCTTTATGGCAGATTCACGGTCGCCTTGTGCGATTTTCCGAGGACAATGTATCGTCCGAAGGAAAAAGAGATAGTCTGCCTTAAGACAGGGTCACGGTCGCCTTGTGCGATTTTCCGAGGACAATGTATCGCCCGAAGGAAAAAGTGATAGTCTGCCTTATGGCAGGGTCACGGTCGCCTTGTGCGATTTTCCGAGGACAAAGTTACAAATAATTTCTGACACTGCAAAGCAACGGGGCTGAAAAAGCAATGTCTTTATTCCATTCGCCATGCTACTTCGTTGTAAAAGCAACGCTTTTACCCCACAATCAGATAGCTTTTACTCGGTAATCAGCCCGTTATTACATGGTAATCCTTCAGTGCGCGCGCCTTATGGTTGTGTTTGCCCCTTCATGACAATTTATTGCCGAAATAGATAAGTTAGGGGCTTTTCGTGGGGACATGATAGCTGAAAAGTACTTAAAATTAGGTATTGTGGCAATGAAAAAAAAGCAGTAACTTTGCACTCGAAAACAAAAGCATAGTTCATAACTGAAGAATTCGTAAGAGGTGTTCACGTGATAACCATTTCGTTGACATCCACGAAATGGTTGGAGTCTATTTAATTATCAGTTCTTTAATTATAAACACAAAAGGACACCATACCAATGAGTTAGCGCAGGAGTGCAATTTTAGCGTTAACGGGCATGATGTCCTAAAAACAAAATTAGACGGAGCAAAGGTAATAAATTTAAATGGAAGGTACAAAGATTTTGTTTAAAAGTGCGTTTTTTTGTGCTTTTTTAACTATGCATGGTCAGCAGGTGCTGGCACAGGATGACGTAGAGAAAAACGTAGAACTGAACACCGTGGAGGTACGCGGTGGCAGCCGGCAAGTATCAGACTGCGTTCCCTATTGGTTTGAGAAATAATTAGGAATCTCACTCCGTGAAAAGTGAAACCTCGCTTTGCGAGAAATGAATAGTGAAAAGTGAATAATACGCCACTGACATAGTGTGTGATTAGTATTATTTGCTATTCACTATTCACTATTCATTTATAAGCGGTAACTCGTATTATAACAACGATATAAATGTTTCAAAGAATACTATTCTCCCTTTTCTTTGCCGTCTGCATGCTTGTGGGCAAGGCCCAGACTTGCACGGTAAGCGGAAGGATTACTACAGAGCACGATGGCGAGGCTGCAAGCTTCGCCATCGTAAGTATAAAATCACAGGATATAAAGAGCGTTTGCGACATCAGCGGACGTTTTGAGCTGCACGATGTGCCAGAGGGAAACCAGGTGATAGAGGTGGAGTGTCTTGGATATTCCACGCTGAAGCATACCTTTACGGCACGGAAGGGCATGGCCAGTATGCAACTTACACTGAAAAACAACAGTTTTGCTTTGCCCGAACTGCAGGTGATGGCAAAGAAGAGCCGCGTAGGCGCATCACTGCGTTATGGCAGGCGCACCGTGGGGGCGCATCACTACAATGTGGTGATGCAAAATACGAAAGTGAAGCATCTTGACTTTCAGCAGGCTTTTGCTCCCTATGCCTACCGTGCGGCCGATCTGACGCAGTTTGTGCTTATGCTTTCATGGGAACACCAGTTCGGTAAACTGACCGCAGGCATGAACGCATCTTTCTATTCTGCGGCAGGTGAGCGACTGAGTGATGTGGCATATACGGGCACGATAGGCTATCCATCAACAGCCCCCATGCTGTCGGTCATGCCAGACCTACATGACGAGAAACGAGGAGATTTGACGGTTTATGTCAAGTTCTGATGTGTAAAACAAAAATCACGGGTCGTCCTCCTGTAGGGCGACCCGTGAAAAAACCAACACAATATACTAACTAATTACCAATGAATTATGATGTTTCGGGGTTCTATTTCCTGTATGCAGGGTTCTGATAAGCGATTTTTTCTTCTGTGCTCATCTCCATAGCGTCAATCTGACCCTGTGGAATTGGGCGCAGATAGTAACCATAAGGTATTACACGGGTATACTCTTGCAGTTGAGTGTCAAGGAAGCCGTCTTTCGCTATGTGGTATGTAGTGGCACGTTCAGCCCACTTCTGTGTGCGGACGAGGTCGAACCAACGATAGCCCTCACCCCAGAACTCACGGCTGCGCTCGTCGAGAATGTAGTCAATGGTAATCTCTGTAGGTGTGGCTGCAACCATTGCTGCGCTGTTGTCTATGTTTACGTGTGCGTGGTCGTTCACAGAATAAGTCTGTTTGCCGGCACGGGCGCGTAGCACATTCACAAGCTCGTATGCAGTCTTTGCACCAGTGGCACCCTTAACAGCTGCCTCGGCTGCGATGAGATAGAACTCAGAGAACTTGGCAATGTTCCAAGGACGTGGGCTACCACCGTTCACCTTTGAACCTAAGCCGCCATTGTTGTCTGTGCGGCTGATGCCGATTTTCCAGTTACATGGATAGCACTTGCGGCTGATGTTCTTGACGCTGCGCACGAAGTATGGGATGCCAGGCAATGAGCCAAAGCCGAATTTCGTAACCTCTTTCTTCTTTTCTATGCCATTGTCATCTTTTTGCACATTACCGTTAGCGTCCAAATCCAATACTTCCCATCTTGTCCAATCAATATTTGCCTCGGTGGCCTCGTCAACAAAACGGAAATAAATCTCATTGGGCTTGATTTGTGAACCGTTAGGTCCATATACGAACGGAACATCTGAACCAGACTTATCCCAGTTGGTGTAATAGCTGAGTGTGAATGTTGCGTCGTAACGAGAGTCAATAGACTTGACAGCATCCTCCCATACACCGCCTTCGATGAATGCGTCGGCAACAGGAGCCATACGTGTCCAAGGGCGACCAAGGCCTTGCACTGCTTCACGCTGTACAGGGTTAATGAGTGTGTTCTTCACATTGTCACTCAATGCAGTCATTTCGGTGTAGTTCCAAGTTTCCATCCAGTATGCGAAGTTCTCTGGAGAAGCACCATTACCCCAACCGTAACCTGCTCCGCCATTGCCGTATTTCTCGTTCTCGTTGTGGTCGGCATAAAGCATGGTTTCAGAGTTGCGGTCGTTTGATGCCGCATTCACGTCATAGAATGTTGGCTGCAGGGCGTATGGGCCAGGGTTGTTGATGGCCTCCATAGCAACGTCGTATGCCAGCTGATAGTACTGTGCAGCAGTCTTTGGGTTATCGCTAACATCTTTGCGCTCACACTCAGGATAGGTTGGTATGTTGTTTGGATTTTCCAACCACCATGCAAATGTCAGGTAAGCCTTTGCAAGGAACAGACGAGCTACATTCTTGGTTACGGTGCCAGTCAGGCGTGGAGTTTCCGGCAAATCTTTTACGGCAGTCTCCAAATCTTCAAAAATCACCTTGTATACCTCAGGCACTGTGTTACGCTTAGAGGCGCTGACCTTTGTCATGTTGAATTTCAACTCACCGGCACCCAGATCCAATGGCACACCACCGTATGTCTGCACGAGCAGGAAGTAGTCGAATGCACGGAAGAAATGTGCCTCGGCGAGCAGTGAGACGTTGAAACCCAATTCGCCGCCTTGCTCAAGAATACCATTACATGTGTTGATGTTAGGGAATGCGTTTCCCCATACAGAACCAGCGATAGAGTTTGTCGGTGTCATCTGGCCAGCACCGGAAAGGTCAGCATCCTTGAAGTTGCCATCGGCAGATTGTGCGTATGTATACTCGTCGGTGCCTGTCTCTAAACTGTTCAGGAAGTAACCGTTGCCATAGTAATAGCGCAGGTGGGCATAGAGTGATGTCAGACCACCTTCGATACCCTTTTCTGTATTGAAGAAAGAAGGGTCAAAGGTGCTGCGTGGCTGCTCGTCGAGGATGTCGGAGCAGGAAACCATCGTTGTGGCTATACCGCAACTTATAAGCCCCGCAGCAAGGAAATATTTAATATTGTTAGTTTTCATATTATTTTTTTGTTTCAATTGTTTATTCCTTAAATTTTTCAATTTTAGAATGTCATGTTAATACCAAACAGGAAATTGCGGGTTGCAGGCGTGTTATAGCCTATGATTGGCATCTTGTGCTTGCCGGAATACTCTCCGAAAGCCACAGCCGTATTCTCATTTGCCCAAGAGTTGGTCTCTGGGTCAAGTCCGCACTCGTTGTTGTATGGCGAGAAGAGAATGAATGGGTTCTGGATTGTGGCATAGAGGCGCAGACGGCTGATGCCGGCGTTCTTAACTGCCTGCAGTTTAGCGAAGTCATAACCGAGGGTTATGGCGCGAACTTTCAGGTAACCACCGTTGAAATAACCCAGTGTTGAACCGTACTTCGGGTTGTCGCCGCTCATGATGCCGCCTGGCTTTGGATACTTGGCACCAGTGTTTTCCTCAGTCCAGTAGTCAACGTCGATGTTGTTGCGACGTCCGTCAAGCATGTTCAGGTAACCGTTGGAAGAGTGGATGGCAGAGATAACCTTGCCGCCAATCTGGAATGCACCGATAACGGTGAAGTCGAAGTTCTTGTAAGTAACAGTAGAGTTGAAGCCGCCGAGGAGGTCTGGCTCCATGTCAATGATTTGACGGTCTGCTTCGCCAATCTTACGTGTTGGCAAACCGTTAGCGTCATAGTCGCCGGTGTATTTCACCTTAATCATACCAACGTTTCCATCGGGTTCCAGAATCTTTCTTATGTTCTCCTCTTCTGCCTGCCATATACCTTCATATTCGTAGTCGTAGATGACGTCGATCGGGTGGCCTACGAACCAGCGGTTAGCTTCGTCACGGTCTTCTCCTGATGCCAGGGAGGTCAGTTTGTTACGGTTTGCATAGAGGTTGATGCCAGCCTCCCAGTTCCAACCATTCTTGTTGTCGATGATGACACCGTTCAGAGAGAACTCGAAGCCCTTGTTCTGGGTTGTACCGATGTTGCCGGTATAGCTGCTCAGGCCTGTTGATGATGCGAGAGTCTTGTCAAGCAGTACGTCGTGGGTCTTCTGAATGTAGTATTCGAACGAACCGTTCAAGCGACCGCTGAAGAGAGAGAAGTCAAGGCCGAAGTTCCAAGTCTTAGAATACTCCCAGCCGAGTTCGTCGTTGGCAGGACTTGTTACATAGTAACCAGCCTTATATGTGTTGCCGAAGTTGTAATTGCGTACAGCCAGTGTGCCAAGTGTAGAGAAAGGCTCGATAGCCTGGTTGGAGGTTTCGCCGTAGCCTACACGCAGTTTCAGATTGTCTATCCATTTGTAGTCCTGCATGAAGCTTTCGCGTGCGATGTTCCAGCCTGCAGAGAATGCAGGATATGTGTGCCACTGATGACCCTTTGCCAGGCGTGAAGAACCGTCGGTGCGGACTGCAACAGAAGCCATGTACTTGTTGTCGTAAGAGTACATCGCACGTCCCATCCATGAAATCAGGCCGCTTGGCTTATAGTTAAAGTTGTTTGGGATGACTTCGCCCACGGCTGCTGCCATGTTGTAATACTGGATGTAGTCAGCAGGAATGTCCTGTGCGCTCATGCCGCTTGACTCGTAGATGGTTTGCTCTGCAGAGTTCATGCCAACGATGTTCAGGTTATGCTTCTCGTTGAATGTGCGGTCGTATGTGATGAGGTTCTCGATGGCCCAGTTACGTGTGATTTCGTTTGTAATCCAGCCACTGTTTACGGCTTTCGGGTCTTTGTTGTTGATACCCGTTCCGGTGAAGCCGCCGCCCTTTGAAGTGCGGTAGTTCAAACCGATGTTCATGCGGTAACTCAGGCCCTCTACCCAAGGACACTTCACTTCGCCGAAGAAAGTGTTGTAGGTTCCGATACCCTTGTTCTCGCTAAGCCATGCCTCTTGGTCACGCTCTGCTGTCTCCCTGGTTATGACCGTCTGGTCATCCTTTGGCAGGGCGTTATAACGCTTCAGATTGCCGTTTTCGTCGTAAGGACTTGATATAGGTGTGGAACTCAGGACGTTGTAAATATTGTTTACGCCGTCGTTCTTGCGATAGCTTGTGTTGGTGCTTAAGCCGAAGCGGAACCATTTGCCCACGTTCTGGTCGAAGTTACCACGGATTGATATGCGGTTGTACTGTTCTGTTGGAACCACTGACTCGTCGTGGTAGTAACCTATGCCGAAACTGTAGCTGCCGCCATTGGTGCCGCCTGTAACACTTAAATCGTGGTTGTAGCCTACACCTGTCTTATAATAGAGGTCCTGCCAGTCGGTATTTGTCGTTTCGCTCTCATCCAGTGAGTTGCTGTATTTTCCAGCATATTGGCGGAAAGCGTTGAATGTGGGGCCGTCCATCATAGGATACTTATTGAATACGGTCTTGATGTTCAGGTAACCGTTGTAGCTTACCTTTGCCGGAGCACCCATTGCACCCTTGACGGTAGTGATGATGATTACACCGTTTGCACCACGAGAACCGTAAATGGCTGTGGCAGAGGCATCCTTGAGGATGTCCATAGACTTGATGTCTGAGGGGTTGATGTCGCTCAGCTGTCCCATGAATGGGATACCGTCGAGCACAATCAGAGGGTCGTTGCTGGCAGAGAGCGAACGCTGACCGCGGATGCGGATCTGCATTTCTGCACCAGGCTTGGAACTTGTCTGTTGCATGAGCACACCAGCTACGCGACCTTGCAGAGCCTGTGCTACGTTAGAAGCCGCAATCTGGTTGAGCTTTTCGCCATTTATGTTGGCTACCGAACCTGTCACAGCTTCGCGACGCTGTGTGCCGTAACCTATGACTACGACCTCGTCAAATACGTTGGAGCCGTCTTCCTGAAGCTGTACACTGACGTTTTCGCCTGCCCTGACCTCTTGAGTCTCGTAGCCTACGTAGGAGATTACGAGTGTAGCTCCTGGCTTGACATTGAGTGAGAAACGACCGTCGGCATCAGTGATGGTTCCGTTGTTGGTGCCTTTCTCCAATACTGTGGCGCCGATTAACGGACCTTGTGAGTCGGCTACTGTACCAGAGGCGGCCTTTTGTTGCGCCTGAACGGCAACCGTAGCTCCAGTAACTGCTGAAACCTGTTGTGCTGAGGTTATGCCCAATAGGCACAGACCAGCAACGAAGGCTGTTTGTTTTACGTTTAAACTCATACCTGTGTGTTTGGTTTGTTAGTAAATGATGTTTGAACTAATTGTTTGTTAGAGATTATTTTTTTCAGAAATATTGTTTTCAGTTAAGTCCTGTCGTTAGCAGTAGTGATTGCGAGACAGGTGATAAATTTGATGCAAAGGTAGGTAGTTTTCAATTTTTCCGTATTTCGTAACGTTTCTTTTTCTTGTGTTTTTGTGTCATGACGCATTTTTCTTATTTTACTTGTAGATATGGAGTAGTATTTTCGTTTGATTATAAAAATAATTATGCACACCTACTTACAAAGAAAGACTGACATTCGTGTTTGAATGTCAGTCTTTATGGTATAAAGTCAGTCTGCGTGACTGTACTATGTGCCTCTGAGTGGCCTTAGTCAACTACTCCATCGTGAAATTAGTAATAGTATTGAAACTGATGCTATAGCGTGAAGATTCACGCTGTATGTCAAGGGCGTTTATCTCTTGTAGTTCCGCGGGGTAGTATGGTGTTTTGTCACCCTGTAGGGCTGTGAGCTTGACGTTGCCCGAACTGTAAGAGCCATCGGCATTGAAGTAGCAGCGCGTCTCTACTTTTACCTGCTCATCGCACCACCAGTTGTTGTGTACTTCATAATAAAACAAGAGTATGCCACTCTTTGTGTCAAACAGATATTCGCTGTAGTTGTCGCCTATTGATGCCTCCAGTCGCTTGTAGTTTCTGCGTACAAGCTGCAGGCTATAATAGCGCATCTCGGTCTTCTCGTCGGTCATAGGGACGGAAAAGTATTCTATCGTTTCCACAACCTTGCCCACGGCAGCTTCCATGCGAGGCCAAGTGACGGTGACATATTGCGCGGCTTCGTTGTCAGAGTTTTTCTGAAGCTCAGCGTTCTGCTGTGCCTCGGCATATATGTTGCGCACCTGTTGCTGGCGTTGTTTCTGTGCATTGCTGAGCGTTGGCGCAGGCTGCGCCATGGTGCTTATTGCAATGGAAAGCAGGTAGAAGAAGATAAAAAATGATTTTTTCATAGTGATAAAAAATGGGTTGGTAAATGATTTTGGTGTTAAGGGGTCAGTATTCCGTATAGATGGCTTAATAAGCTTCATCGGTTAGGCTGAGGTCTTTGATTATGCCGTGGAGCATATTCTCCGTCTGTCGTAGGCGAGCCACCTGCAGCGACGTAGCTGTTGATGTGTTGGCACGATACAGAGTCAGGGCTTCGTTGAATAGCAACGCCACCTTCTCGGTTTTCCCTTGCGTCAGATAGTGGGCGAAGGCATTATGGAAAAGCACGTCGCCCTTGTCATTGCCACTGACGAGCGGCAGTGTGCGTTCATAATAAGTGATGGCCTCCTTGTAGTGCTCAAGATGGAAAAGGCTCTCGGCACATGAGTAGGAATATACGGCCTGTTCCATAGGAGAGTAAGCCGTCAGTTCGGGCAAACACTGCTTCAGGCAAGCTGCGGCCTCCTTGTATTGCATCTCCTTATAGTAGCTCATACCCAGATATGCCACGAAACGTGGGTTTAGTTCATAGTGCTTCTTCAGACGTTCGAATACGAGTATGCTCTCATGATACTTCCCCCCTTGATAGTATTCTATCGCCTTGCCGAGTAATTCTTTGTCGGTGTCGGCGGCTTGTGCGTGCAGCGTGCAGGTCATCACAAGCAGCAAGACTATTATCCTCATTGTATATCTGAGCAAGCGTTTTATGTATGGTCTGTCCCAGTCGCGTAGGTGTCGTTTCGTATCTTCGTAGCGTAGTATGTCAAGATCCATCATAACCATCCCCTTGTTGCGTTGCTGCTCGCTGTCGCCCATCTCACATTCCAGTCTCTTGAGAATCTTGACAAGTTCAGCTTCGGACATTTCGGTAGTAAACTGAGCCAGCATGTTAGAATACACGCCATTACCAGGACATGCCAAGGAGGTCAGGGTACGTGTGAACCTGACATCGGTGAATGTCTCTGTCAAAACCTTTCTGGCGAGAGCCATTTGCTTCTTGCCATTCGTATTACTACCTATGGAGATAAGTACGCTATGTGCCATTGTCTTACTCTCCCTCGTCTCTTTCCTACTGCAAAGTTACAAACTTTTTCTGAATAATCAAAGATTTCGAGTTCTTTTTTCCAAAGGTGGCAAAAACATATAACAATAAAGCCTCCGCACATATAGAATGTGGGCGGAGGCAGATTAAGTGTATTGCGTAATAGCGAGTCTGAATATTAGAATGTCACGTTAAGGCCGAGCACGAACTGCTTTGCCAGAGGGAAGCTGACGGCGCCGCCGCGTTCAGGGTCATAGCCATCATCAAGTGCGTTGATGGTGATGAAGTTCTTGAGCGAGCAGTAAACGGTAGCATTTTCCATGCGGAGTGACTTCAGCCAGTTCTTCTCAAGGTTGTATGAAAGGGTGATGTCCTTAATCTTGAAGTAATCAGCTTTTTCATACAGCAAGGCTGGCTTATATGTGGTAGTTATAGCTCTAAGGTCAGTGAAAGTATTTGCACCCGGAGAAGGAATCTTCGTATCAGTATTGGAAGGTGTCCAATAGTTTACGTCAGCCCAGTTGTTATATCCATTGCCAATATAAGTATTCTTCTCGTATGCCATGTAACCACCAAGGCGAGCCATCATCAGAATGCTAAGAGAGAAGTTCTTATATGAGAATGTATTTGTCATACCAAGGATAGCCTTAGGAGAACGGTCGTAAATCCTTTTGTCATTCTCGTCTATCTTACCGTCATCATTGCGGTCGATGATTTTCACCGTGCCAGGAGTACCGTAAGAAGCCAAACCAATGCCGAGTGGTGCCTCTCCGTTATGAGCAGCCTTGAAGTTTTCTACGTATCTGTCCCATTCGCCAACGCCCCAGCAGTTGTCAGCCTCATAGTCATAATACATGTTAATGGGCTGGCCAATAATAGCTGCATAACTGCCAGCAACAACTTGATTGAAGTCGTCTGTCAACTTTACAATCTCGTTTTTTGCAAATGTAGCAGAGGCATTGACGTCCCATCTGAAGTCCTTGGTTATGACGGGAACGGCATTGAGTGCAATCTCAAAGCCGTGGCTCTTTGTCTTTGCAACGTTACCGTAGGTAGGGAAAGACTTAGTCATATAGTGAGCAACGTCATTGAATTTCAAGTCATGTGACCTGCTTGTATAGTAGTCAATAGAACCACCAAGACGTCCGTTGAGCAGAGTGAAGTCAAGGCCCAAGTCAAATGTTGATGTCTTTTCACATGTAAGATCAGGAACGCTCAGATACGAATAGTCATTAGGGAACGAATATTGTTGATATGATGTTACAACAGACCTAATAGATCTGTTCACTGCCATAGGAGTATTATTGCCTGAACCAGACACACCCCATGAGAGGCGCAGCTTCAGGTTGTTAAGCCATGAACTTGTCTTCTGCATAAACTTCTCCTCTGTTATACGCCAGCCTGCGCTGAATGAAGGGTATGTGCTCCATTTATACTTTCCAGAAATCAAATAATCATCGAAACCATCTGTGCGCAATGTAGTCTGAAAAAGATACTTGCCAGCATAAGAGTAGTTCAGCCTACCAAAGAATGATAGCAACGAATTCTTAGACTTAAATTTATAATATGACGACTCATGTATAGCATCTTGCGTTAATCCAAGAAAATAATCGGATGGAGCATATATCGAAATTTCTTTATATACTTCATCAACTTTATAGTAAGAGTATTCGTTGCCTATCAGTATGTGCAAGTCATGCATGCCGCCGAAATTGACATCATAGCTGGCTGTATTCTGCAAAAGATACTGTGTTACAGACCCCTCTATATTGCTTGCGCTGACTGAATTTGCTGGAGAATTCGTATAACTAATGATAGGACTCTTGCTGTACTTGTTTTCTTCTTTCTCTGAGTAATCAAGATTAAACAACGTCTTCCACGTGAAGCCCTTGAAAGGTGTGACCTGCAGATATACATTGCCATAGAAATGCTTTGTATCTATATTATGCTTATAGTTGCCGTTCTCATCCCAAAGAGGATTTACGAACAAAGCATTCCAAATATCAGGAAAATCTATAATGGCACCTGTCTGACGGTCGTATGCATGCGCAAGCGAGGTTCCCTTACTAATAGCGTCAAACACCTTGGCATTACGCTTATCATTGTCTTTATACGTATATGAGAGGTTGGTGCCTGCCTTGAAAATCTTACTAAACACATGGTCTATGTTTGCACGTACCCTGTAACGTTTTAGCTGGTCGTCCTTCAGCATACCACGGTCATCCATCAGCGAGAGGGCCACATTGAAGTTTGTTCTTCTGTTACCACCACCCACGCTAACGTTATAGTTCTGCGATAAGGAGTTATGGAACAAGTGGTCGCTCCAATCGGTATAATCACCATTTGATACCATGTCCTTTATAGAAGTACCATCAGAAAGAGTGAGATTGCCGAAATCACTAACACTGATGTTCGACTGTCCCCAATTGCCAGACCACAAATCATTTGTGTAATTGTCAGAATCAGTCCACCGCTGCACTTCCCTGTTACCGTACATGCCCTTCACAGGTTCTGTCATACTGTTGAATGACCAGTTTGCATCGAGGTTTACCTTTATCTTGCCTGCCTTGCCACGCTTTGTGGTGACGATTACCACGCCATTGGCACCCCTGGAGCCATAGATGGCGGTAGAGGCAGCATCCTTCAGGATGTTGATGGATTCTATCTCTGATGCCGGAATGTCAAATGCAGAGAGGTACTCTGCACCGTCAACAATGATAAGCGGGTTGTTATCCATAAAAGAGCGGTAGCCACGCAACACCATACTGATACCGGCACCTGCCTCACCGGAAACCTGCTGTATGTCCATGCCTGGCACTTTTGCCTGCAAGCCCAGCAGGGCATTAGCATTAGCTATCTTGCCAAGGTCCTCTGATTCTACGGAACTGACGGAGCCGGTAAGGTCTTCCGTCTTCATTGTGCCGTAACCTACCTCTACGACACCTTCGTCATTGTACTTTACATTACTGTTTGCTGTCTGTGCATTTGCCGTGCCTGCTAATACCGATAGCATTGCGCCCAATGCATAGCAAGAAGGTTTATTTTTTCCGAACATTATTGAGTTAGTATTAAAATGAAATGCAAAATTAGCAAAAAAATGTCAGTTTTTAAATACTTTTTTTTAAAAAAATATGTCAATGGCGGATTTTTTTTAAAAAAACGGTATGTCGATATAAAATATATATGCATATAATAGGATTTTATGTGCTTTGCCTGTTATATTGATGTGTTTGTAATAAGGTGGACATTCCTGACGGCTTTTAATGTGGATGCCGTCGATCAGCATTGGCATTTGCGCACAAATCATCACAATTTTAAAACGCGAAAGAGAGGTGAAAAAATGTTAATATGCCTTCCAGGTTATGCCTTGAAGTACCGTTCTGGGGGCTTTTTCGTGGTAATCAGATAGTGATTACACTGCTAAAACGCATTGTTTACTCTGTAATCAAGTGCCGATTAGGCGGTAATCGCTATCTGATTACAATGTAAAGGCTATCTGATTACAGGATGATTTGCTGTTGGTGGTATGCTGCTGTTGCGTAACTTTTTTGATGTCAGTGTGTTGCTAAGATGGTGGGAATTTTGATATTTCTGGACGAAAGAGACTTTCGTGATTTTCATCGCAAGGAAACGGCAGTAAAATACTAAGGATGCCTCCCAGCATACTATTTTCTTTATCTGCGTGGATGATGCTTTATTATATCTTCAAAAAACAGTCTCTTAGGGGCGCTTTTTTGCAGAATAATAAAAAAATCAGAAAAAAAGTAAGAAAAAATTTGCATATATAAAAAAATATGTGTACCTTTGCACTCGCAAATGAGAAATACTGCTCATGAGGGCGCTTAGCTCAGTTGGTTCAGAGCGTCTGCCTTACAAGCAGAGGGTCGGGGGTTCGAATCCCTCAGCGCCCACTTTCAAAAGCAGTTTTTCTTCTCATTCCTCAGCAATGAGGGCGCTTAGCTCAGTTGGTTCAGAGCGTCTGCCTTACAAGCAGAGGGTCGGGGGTTCGAATCCCTCAGCGCCCACCTCTCTCTCTCT
>CAMNCV010000068.1 GCA_946534585.1 uncultured Prevotellaceae bacterium | reverse complement strand
CTCCTCTGCAGCGTATTCGGCAGGATACAGACAACTGAACATTTTGCCGTCAAAGGTCTTAAGACCGTCATTCTGGGCACTTGCAATCAAGGTCATGGCAGCAAGAACCACGAACATGAATATTTTTTTCATAATTGTTTTTGTATTAAAGTGTTTAATAGATGAATAATAATGCGTGTATTCAGTGAAACAAGAGGTTGGTAGATACCGCTTATTACCTAATAACAAATTACGTTTACATATCTGCCCTTGAAAACAGAATTGTTTTCTTTAGGTAAGTAATTTGTACATTTTTCGGTGCAAAGTTAATATAAAACCTTAATTTACACCCTTACTGCCCGTTAAAATTAGTTAAACACGCGAATATATCTGTTTTTTGCGGGTAAGGCAATGGTTTTTATTGAATAGAAAAAGCTATCACTTCAGAACACGAAGTGATAGCTTTTACATTACGAAGTGATAGCTTTTACATTATGAAGTGATAGCTTTTACTATGCCATGTGTTATGAATTATGCATTATGCATTATGAATTATGTTTACCCTTTAGCCGGCAATGCTATATATATACCCACGATGCCGGCGCCGCTGCCGAAGCACTTTGACGGTGAGCCGCTAATCTGGCGTATCACGAGGAAATGGTCGTAGAACTTCACGCTGAAGCGGTAGTCGCAACCTGGCAGTTTAGCATTGAAATTGCCCGTGGTATCGTCGGGCGTGATGCCGTTGATGCTGACCAGTGCGTCGTTGCCGCCGCCGTTGGCCTCAGAGTCACGACGTATAGACAGCGTGAAAGCCTGGAACTCGGGCTTGTACCACAGTGAGAGTTCGCCGTTTACGTCCATGTGGTTTTTATATATGTATTCGCCGCCGCGATCCCATCCGCTGAAGTTTAAGACCTTTCCCTCGATGTAAGGACTGCTGTATGCGCCTGGCTGCTGGTCGATGGCATAGGCATAGGGGTCGGTATATTTCTTGAGTTTGAATTTCTCACCATTGTTTTGTGTAATGCCTGTCAATATACCGTTCTTTATCTCCGCACGGAGGAAATAGATGTGAACGATACCTTCGCCGTCAACCTCACGGTAAGCCTTGATGTCGAACATGTTGCCGTTTTTCATGCCGGCAACGTTGCATACGAGGGTCTCGCCATCTATATTCTGGAATATCTCGCCCGTCATGATGTCATCCTTGACGGCACAGGCCATCTTAACCTCGTCGCCATCGATTTCTCCTTTCCAGAAATAGTAGGAAACTTCGTCTGCCTTGACTGCTACTGTCATGAGCAGACAGATTATAAACAAAATGCTTTTTTTCATATACCGTATAATTTTTTAGTTAGTATGTTATCATTTATGAATTAACTATTCTATCAGGTATTCATAATTCATAATTCATAATGCATAATTCATAATGCATAATTACTATCCGGATGGGATTTTTCACTCTTCACTCTTCTCTCATCCCTCTTCCCTCTGAGTATAGCGAAGTTAAGTGCAAATTTACGAACTTTTTTTCATTCACTGAAAAAAAACGACAAGAAATATTGGAAAAATCTTTGTCGTTTATTGTAATTTTTGTAATTTTGCTCGGTTGTCATTAGTCTGAACCATTCCACTAATCGACAAGATTGTCAACTCTATAAAGGAGAAGTAATTGCAGCTTTGCCCTTCAAAGTTGATTAAAAAGAAAATCACACATTATCCGTTGAGAATAATGTGTGATTTCTTTTTTTACTTTATATTGTCCACCCAGCGGAAGAGACGCTGCCAGCGTATGCCGCTGAAACCACGTCGGTCGGGGTCGCTTGACCACCAGATGAAGATAGGCTTGCCCACTATGTGGTCTTCCGGCACGAAGCCCCAGTAGCGTGAGTCAGCGGAGTTGTGGCGGTTGTCGCCCTGCATCCAGTAGTAGTCCATTTTGAAGGTGTACTGCGTTGCGGGCTTGCCGTTGATGAGAATCTTGCCGTCGTCGGTGACTTTGAGGTCGTTGCCTTCATACACGCGGATGGGACGCTCATATATTGGCAGATTGTCAAGCGTCAGACGGATGCTCTTGCCCTTCTGCGGAATCCATACCGGACCGTAATTGTCGCGTGTCCAGCCGTGGCGTTGGTTGAGGGGGTAGATGTCGCCCACGATTTTCTCCTCGTTGATGCGCACGGACTCTACGAGATCCTTTCGAGCCTTTAGTGCGTTGACAGCCTTCTGCGTCAGTGGCATATAGCCGAACTGGTTGAGCTGAGTGAGGTCCTCCTGTGATATGCCGAGCTCATGACAGAGTTCCTCTGGCAGACGCTCGCGGAGTTTCACGAAGTAGGTATATTGTACGTTGTCAGGCTCTTTGTTGGGTTTGCCGTCAAGATATATTATGCGGTTCTTTATCTGAAGGGTCTGTCCGGGCAGTCCTACGCAGCGTTTTACGTAGTTCTCGCGGCGGTCTGCGGGGCGCCATATCAGTTTTCCGTACTCCTGAGGTTGCGACAGCAGAAACTGTCTGCCGGCAGAGTAAGCCATTTCGTAGTACTTGCGTTGCATTAGCGGAGTGAGCGAGTCGGGCTGCACCTCTATGCCGCTCTGCTGCAGTATCTGCTGACCATAGCCGTAACACATCTGGTAATAGTCCTGCGGCTGCCAGCGTGGTTCGCTGACTACGGTATCACCGGCAGGGAAGTTGAACACCACGATGTCGTTGAGCTCCACCTTGCCCAGTCCCGGTGCACGTCGGTAGTCCCACTGTGGCCATTCTATGTATGACTTGATGCCGCCCACGGGCAGTGTGTGCTGCGTCAGCGGCATGGTGAGCGGTGTCTGCGGTATGCGCGGACCGTAGCTTACCTTGCTTACGAAGAGGTAGTCGCCCGTGAGCAGTGACTTCTCAAGCGATGACGAGGGGATGACGTAGTTCTGGAAGAAGAACAGGTTGATGAAATACACAGCCACAAGTGCAAACACCAGTGCATCTACCCACGACATAATCATGCGCATGGGGTTTTCAAGGTCTTTCCACCAGTCCCATCGTATCTTTTTCGTGATGTAGGCATCGAAGATGAACGGAATGACTATCAGTCCGAGCCAGCTTTTCAGCCACCACAGGAACAGCAGGTAGAGTACCATTACGATGATGAACTTCGCCCACTGCACCTTCATGTTTTTTTTCTGTTTGTCTATCATTTATGTTGTTGTTGTTATTTGTTTTCGCGTTGCGTCATCTCATGGCGAGGGCGCGATCTTCAGCCGCCTCCATGATTTCTCGTTCGCCGGGTCCTTTGTCGTTGATGCCGCAGAGATGCAGTATGCCGTGGATGATGACGCGGTGCAGTTCCTCGTCGTAGGGCTTGCCGAGCTGTTCGGCATTGGAGCGCACGGTATCGAGTGAAATCACCAGGTCGCCGTTGATTTCGTCGCCCTCGTCGTAGTCGAAGGTGATGATGTCGGTATAGTAATCATGCTGCAGGTACTCGCGGTTGACCTCGAGGATTTTTTCGTCATTGCAGAAGAGGTATCCTACCTCTCCTACCTTGCGGCCATACGTAGCCGCCACGCGGCGTATCCATGCCGTAGTGTCGCGCCGACGTATCTGCGGCATCTTTACGTTCTCTGCTGAGTATGTAATCATTTCTTTATGGTTTGTAGTTGCTATAGCTGCTATAGTTGCTATAGCTGCTATAGTTTCTATAGCGCTTATAGTTTCTATAGTTACAATAGGATTTTAAGGAAGAAAGCTTGACGTGTCCTTGCCGAAGTGCTGCAGCGTCCTCACAGCACTGCTTGACACCGCTGCCAGCTGTGGGCGAGCGAAGAAAAGCACCGTCTCCAGTCCGTCGCCCAGCAGGCGGTTGTACTCTGCCTGCGAGCGTTCGTATTCGTAGTCCTGCACGGAGCGTACGCCCTTGACTACAGCCACGGCATCGTGGCGTGCGGCAAGGTCGGCAGCCATGTCGCTGTAGGCCTCTACCGTGATGCGTGGGTCATCCTTATAGACCTGTCGGATGGCCTCTGCCCTGCTGTCAATGTCGCCTTGTTCGGTCTTCTGTGGGTTATAGCCTATGCCTATCACCACGTGGTCGAAGATGCAGAGCGCACGGCTCACGATGTCGGCATGGCCGATTGTGAAGGGGTTGAACGACCCTGTGAATATAGCTGTCTTCATCTGTTTCTATGTAAATCCCCTGCAAAAGTACTAACTTTTTCCGAGACGGCAAAATAATTTGCTGTTTTCTTCGGTTTGTGATGCCTCCAACAGCTCGTAATTGCTATTACTTGACCGCCAGCCACTGCAGGAAGGCCTCTGTATCTTCGTCGTAGCTGCGTACGGTGGGAGAGAGCAGTGAGCCATCGGGGCGTAGCAAGACATAGAGCGGTTGCGTGAGTTGCCCGAAGCGCTGCTGTTCCAGGTAAGACCAGCGGTCGCCCACGGTGCGCAGCGTGCGCATGGTGCCGTCGGGCTGCTTTACCTGTTGTGGTTTGTTGAGGCTGGTGCGGTCGTCAACGTAAAGGCGTATGATAATGTAGCGGCTGAGCAGCTCCTTCACCCTCTTGTCGGTAAAGACGGCAGCCTCCATCTTACGGCAGTTGACGCAGCCATAGCCGGTGAAATCGAGGAAAATGGGCTTCTGCTCACGCTGTGCGGCGGCGATGCCCTCATGGTAGTCGGTGTAGATGGTCTGTGCCACGTCGTCGCGCGGTGGCATGAATGCCGATACAAGGCGCGTATCGCCCCCCAGAAGGCCGTTGGCGAGATACAGCGTCAGTGACAACGGCAGCAGGCCGCACAGAGCCGCTATGTGCGAATTACGCCACTGCAGGAGCAGATACAGGGCAAGAGCGGAGAAAAGCACAATCCATACGATTAGGAAACTGCGCCATGATAGCAGGTGCCATCCATAGGCCATGTCGGCAACGCTGAGGAATTTCAGAGCAAAAGCCAGTTCGAGGATGCCCAGTGTGACCTTCACGTGTTTCATCCACATTCCGGAGCGAGGCATACGCTTCATCAGCGAGGGGAAGAGGGCAAAGAGCGTGAAGGGTAGTGCGAGCGCAAGGGCGAATGCCGTCATGCCCAGTATGGGCGACAGTATCGAGGCCGACGAGGTGGCAATATCTACGAGCAGCGTGCCCACGATGGGTGCGGTGCATGAGAAGCTCACCACTACGAGTGTCAGTGCCATGAGCAGTATGCCCAGTGTGCCGCCGCGGCGCGTTGCTGCGGTGTCGAGGCTTGTTGCCCAGGATGAGGGTAGGGAGATATTGAAAAGACCTATGAAGGATAGTCCGAACAGTGTCAGTGCGATGAAGCACACCACGTTGAACACGGCATTCGTAGCCAGCTGGTTCATGGCATCGGCACCGAGCAACAGCGTCATACCCAGTCCGAGCAGCAGGAAGATGCCTATTATCGATGCTCCGAAGAGCAAGGCATCACGCCGTCCGCGACCGTTTTTCAGGAAGAACGATACCGTGAGCGGTATCACCGGCCACACGCAGGGAGTGAGCAGCGCAAGCAGTCCGGCCAGAAAGGCTGTGAGCATCAGTTGCAGTGGTGCTGCCTGGGAGATTGCTACCGCTGTGGTGGTATCAGTTTGTACAAGAGAGGGGGTAGCAGCGTTGATGTCTTTCGATGGGGTGGGTGCTGTAGCGGTTGTAGCTGAGGAGGCGATGGTATCGCCTCTTACGGGAGATGGGGCAGAGCCGTCAGTGGGTTGTGGCAGGGAGGGGGCAGTGCCGTTGGTGCCTTGCGAAGGTGAGGAGGCTGCGGTGGGAGCGTTGGCAGTAAGGTCGGCAGTGCCACTGCTGCTGAACTCCACATACTGCGGTGCGAGGCACTGTTCATCGGTGCATACGAGATACTCCATGTAGCCCTTCAGACTCCACTCTGCTTCGGTTATTGCGAAGCGCTGGCGGCCGTTGGCGAAGGTGCCCATGGCGCGTAGTCCGCGTGACTGCTCCACCGTGAGGCTCTGCTCGTTGAGATGCCAGCCAGGGTCGAAGGAACCGCTGAAGGTAAGCTGCAGTTCGCGGGCAGATACTTTGTCTATCTTCCATGTGAAGTGAGCCTGAGCCATGGTGAGCGTGGCATACAGACAGAGGAGGAGTAGGGCAGGGAGAGTCTTTTTCATAAGCAGCGATAGTCTTTTTCAGTGCAAATGTACGGTTTTTTTCGCAGAAAATAAGTATCTTTGCATGTGATTTAAGAATATTTGCGACTTACTAACTTTAATTTACTCCATACGGATGCGACACGACCATCTTAAGCGCGAGCTCGACCTGCTCTTGCTGCTGACGCAGAACCGTCACCTTCCTACCAGCGAGATATGCCGCAGGGTAGGCATCTCGCAGCGTAGTTTCTATTACTACATCGACTTCTTTGAGCAGTCGGGCTTCATCGTGGAGAAACACTCCGGCTGTTACTCCATCGACCGCACAAGTTCTTTCTTCACGCGGCTGTGTGACATAATACAGTTTACTGAAGACGAGGCGATGCTCATGCGCCAGCTTATCGACCAGGCCGATACGGCCGACAAAAGCCGTCTGGCCGATCTGAGGGCAAAATTCAACAGTTTCTACGACTACCGCATACTGGCCGACGAGCAGGTGCGCCGCCGCGTGGGCAAGATACGCTCTGTGATGTATGAGGCGGTGAAGCGTAAGCGCATGGTTGAGATACAGGGCTACTCCTCGCCGTCGAGCCACACGGTGAGCGACCGCAGTGTGGAGCCGTTTCAGTTTCTCAGGAATAATACCTGCATACGATGCTACGAACCCTCAACGGGAAAGAACAAGACCTTCCGCCTCTCGCGCATGGAGGCGGCAGTGCTGACTGACAGTGACTGGGAGCATGAGTCGGAGCACCGCACGACCTACACCGACCTTTTCTCGTTTACGGGTGAGGAGGTGATGCACGTCAGCCTTATCATGGGACAGCTCTCGCATAACCTGATGCTTGAGGAATATCCCGAGTCGCTGCAGTGCTTCACCGAGGCAGCAGGCGGTCGCTGGGCGTTTCGTGCCGACGTATGCAGCTATCTGGGCATTGGACGCTTCGTTCTCGGACTGCTCGACGACATCGTAATCGAGGGCGATGACGGTTTCCGTGAATACGTCAACGCGAAGGTAGCGCAGTGGCAGGACATCGTCAGGAGAGAGTGAAAAGAGCGTCCTCATCGTGTTCGAAAATCTGACGAAGATAATTAACAGTATCCACCTTAAGGATATAGCGATTACAGGACAAACGCTATCCTGTTATACGGCAAAAGCAGTCATATTACCCGGTAATATGACTGCTTTTGCCATGCTGCTGTATCTCGCGCCTCAGGGAGCATCCCTGACAAGAGTAGCAGTTGCCCGTGCAACCTTGGCAACAGCTTTTGTGTGCCCCGCCGCCCCTTATGTGGCGTATGGCAGCGAGGGCAAGGATAATGATGATGGCGAGGATTATGTAGGATATGGTATTCATGTTTTTTTCTTCAATGCTAATTATCGAATTTTAATTCGTGCAATCCGTATAATCCGTTTTAATCCGTTGTCAAAGAATAAATCTATGTAATCTATGTAATCTGTGGTAGTATCGGTAGTATTCCGTGTAATCAGAGGTCACGGAGCATATCGCGTGTAGTACCGCTGACGAAACCGCGCCACTTCTCTATCAGTGCAGAGAAATCCTCCGGCCACTCGCTGGTGAAATCCATCTGCTCGCCAGTGACAGGATGGATGAAACCGAGAGTCTTGGCGTGCAGGGCCTGACGCGCACAGAGTTTGAAACAGTTGTTGATGAAAGCCTTGTAGGTGGTGCTGCGCTCGCCGCGCAGTATCTCCATGCCACCGTAGCGCTCGTCGCCGAAGAGCGGATGGCCTATGTGCTTCATGTGCGCACGTATCTGGTGCGTGCGACCCGTCTCAAGACGACACTCTATCAAAGTGACGTAGCCGAACTTCTCAATCACGCGCCAGTGGGTCACGGCAGGCTTTCCGATGCCAGAGTCTGGGGCTGTGACGGTCATGCGCAGGCGGTCTTTGGGGTCGCGTGTGATGTTGCCCTCTATGCGTCCCTCGTCTTCCTGGAAATGCCCCCAGACAAGACAGTTGTATGAGCGGTGGGTGTCGTGGTCGAAAAACTGCTTGCCCAATGCCGACTTGGCCTCGGGCGTCTTAGCCACGACGAGCAGTCCGCTGGTGTCCTTGTCTATACGATGCACCAGTCCCACCTCGGGAGAGTTGGGGTCGAACTCTGGTACATCCTTCATGTGCCACGCCACGGCATTGATGAGTGTGCCGGTGAAGTTGCCTGCGCCGGGGTGTACCACCATGCCGGCAGGCTTGTTGACAATCATCAGTGCAGGGTCTTCATAGACTATATCCAAAGGAATGTTTTCGGGATATATCGTGGTGTCGTGCTTGGGCTGGTGGAGCCTTAGCGTCACGACATCACCGGGGCGCACCTTGTAGTTCGACTTCACGGGCTTCTCGCCTACGAAGATAAAGCCTGCGTTGGCAGCCGCCTGTATGCGTGCCCTGGTGGTGTGGGGCATGTGCTCGGTAAGGAACTTGTCTATACGCAAAGGAACCTGACCAAGGTCTGCCTCTATGCGGAAATGCTCATACAGGGCATTGTCGTTTGCAGGTTGGTCAAGACCTTCGTCAAGTTCCTCAATGGTGTCGAGTTCTTCAATGTACTCGATATCTTTCATTTGCTATGTTCTTTTTTCCTTGTTTTTATTCTACTACCTCGAAGTCATCCTTCTCGCCCTGCTGCTGCGGAGCATCAGCCTGCGTGGAGGTATTGTCGGCACCCTCGCCGCCGCCCTCGTCAAACTCGAAGTCTTCCTCGGCATTGCTCTGCGGAACGTCGGTCTCGATGAGTTCCTCGTCATCGCCCACGTGGCCGTTGCCCACGAGTATCACTACCAGTGCATCAACCGGTATGCGCTGTCCCGTGGCATAGCTGCGACCGCCAGCCTGTATGCCATACACCCAGTCCTTCTCTCCCGGCACGTACTTGGGCGGAGCGAGCTTGAAGCCCATGGCAGTGAGCTTGGCCTGCGCCTCGCGCAGTGAACTGTTGTCGATGAGGTCAGGCAGAGCCAGTGTAGGTGAGTTGGCAGCATTGATGGTGAGGTAAATCACGCGTCCGCCCTTCAGGCGTGTGCCTGCCGCTGGCATCTGCTCAAGAATCGTGCCGCTGGGCAGAGTCTTCACATAACCGGTGTCGTTGACCTCAACGATGAAACCACGGTTTTCCAGTGTGCGCTTTGCAGCATCGAACGACTGCTTCCTGACGTCGGGCACGGAGATGCTCTCGCCATGGTGCGTGTAGATGTTGAGCGCAATATGCACGCCCAACGACAGCACCACCACCAGCAGCAGCATTGCCAGCAAGTTAAGCCACAGATAGCGGCTCATGAGTTTTTGAAAGAATTCCTTGGGTTGCATTTCGGTTAAGAAAAACGAGGAGTTAAGGGAGTTAAGGAGTTAAGACATTACGTCAGTTAAGGAGTTAAGGAATTAAGGAGTTAAGGGAGTTAAGACATTACGTCAGTTTGTCAATAATCTGTTACATATGTCTTAACTACTTAACTACTTAACTACTTAACTACTGACTACTGACTACTTAATATCAATGACAGGTATCTCGTCCTTGTCGTTATAGTAGAGGTTCTCACCTGCCATACCCCAGATGAAGGTATAGTAGTAAGTGCCTGCAGCAGCGTGGATAGACCACTCTGGCGACATGATGGCCTGCTCATTGTGCAGCCATACGTTGCGGCTCTCCTGTGGCTCGCCCATCACGTGTGAGATGGTCTGCTTCTCAGGCAGGTTGAAATAGTAGTAAGCCTCGATGCGGCGACCGTGTGTGTGAGGTGGCATGGTGTTCCATACAGCACCTGGGTTTAGCTGTGTCAGACCGAGCTGCAGCTGGCATGGACCCTCCTCAAGCACGTCGTTGACGATGAGCTTATATACGGTGCGGTTGTTAGCCTCTTCGGTAGTGCCTACAGGTCCCCATACGGCAGCCTTCAGCGAACCCTTACGACCGTCGAGTGTAATCCACTGTGTCTTGTAGTGCTGGTGGGCAGTGGCTGAGTTAAGGTAGAACTTGGCAGGCTTGCTGGCATCCTTAGAGCGGAACTCCACTACCTTGTTCACGTCCTTGTCCTTACCGATGTGACCGCGACCGATATAGAGAGCCTCCTTTGGTGAGAGGGCATACTCCTTGCCGTCAACGATTACCCAACCGTCGCCCTCGCCGCAGTTTACTACGCCGAGCTCGCGGTTATACATGAAGTATTTTTCCTTGATGTTCTTGTCAACGTCGAGACCCAACTCCCAGAAGTTCTCCAACTTCAAGGTCTTGTTTACAGGCATTGCACCGCCGAAGATGAAGCGGTCGTAGTGTGAATATGTCAGGAGGATAGAGTCAGCCTCCATCACCTTCTCCATGACGAAGCGCTCACGGAGCATCTTTGTGTCATAGTGCTTTACATCCTCTGGATGACAAGCAGTCTGGAACTTAACATGCTGAGCGCCTACGAAACGGTCAGGCTCAGTAGCGTTGGCGTTGAGTGCCGCAACAGCGAGTGCGGCGATAGCGAATATCTTCTTCATCTTGTTGTTATGTTTTTTGAATATTTTTTTGTTTATATGTGTTTATTCATAATGACCAAAGGCTGCTATGACCAATATTAGGTAAGGCCTTTGGTGTTTTCTTGCTGAGCAATAGCAGGTCTTTTTCTGCCTCAGTGTTGAATTTTACGGTGTACATGCTATCTTTGGCTTGACAACATTCTGTTAATAAATTCTTCACCAGTCTCTTCTGTACCCATGACAATAGCTTTGCCTGATTTAGATGCTTCTATCGACTTGTCGAGTTTTGCATAGTATTCAGCCTCTGTCATCTTCGTCTTTGGTTTGTCCTCGGCTTCGATAGAGGCATTGAGGCGCTTTGCCAAAGTACGTCGCACGGTCTTGCTTTGATGTTGGATTAGTGACCAAAGGGCATCAATGGGACTTACCGTTTGGATGTTATCTGCGTTTACTGCTACAGCCATAATTAGTTTCAAATATATGTATAAATGCTTATTTCTTTCTCATTGTCACACGGTTCCATGCCAGCACTCCGGCAGTGAGTAGAGTGAGGATGGCAGCACCGATGTAGTTGAGATATTTCATGCAAGCATAGATGAGTGTTGACAACGGGCTTGAAGCAAAGTCAAGGGCACCTGCTTGGAAGCCTGCCGGTACAGCTACAGAGGCATCTTCCGGATGCGCCTGTGCCACACTGGCGGCAGCACTGGTGAAGTCGCCTGCCATCCATGTAACGAAGTAAAGGCCGATAGCCATCACTACAAGACCTACGATGAATGAGCGAAGCACGTTACCGTTGGTATATGGCAATACCATTACGAAGACATAGAACATACCAGCCAGTGAAGCCAAAGGCAGGAACTGGTTGCCTGGAAGTACAACGGCGAGTACCAGTGTTACAGGGATGAGCAACAGTGACACCACGAGTGTGGTAGGATGACCGATGACAAGTGCTGGTGACATACCGATGTAGAGTTCCTTGTCCTCGCCAAACTTCTTTGCTATCAGTTCGCGCGTAGCCTCAGAGATAGGCTTCAGGCCCTCGATGAAGAGGCTGGTGATGCGTGGGATGAGTTCCATGACGGCACCCATCTTTATGCCGAGGCCGAGCGTTGCCGGTATCTGGTCAACGAGCTCTGCACCGTCCTTACAAGCTAAGCAACCGATGATGATGCCGATGATGACACCAAGGAAGAGAGGTTCGCCGAAGAGACCGAACTTCTTTTTCATTCCCTCAGAGTCTATATTCACCTTGTTGATGCCAGGAACGTAGTCCAGTGCCTTGTTGATTACGATAGCGAAAGGCATGAAGCCTTGGCAGAATGGCTGAGGAATAGATATTCCCTCCATGCCGGGGTAGAATTTCTGGAAACGCTTTGCAGTCATATCTGCCATGACAAGCGTTAGTATGTAGCAGATGATAGCACAGAAGAAGCCCCATGCTATAGAATTGGTCATGAAATATACCACGGCTCCGATGAAAGCGAAGTGCCAGTAGTTCCACAGGTCGATGTTGACGGTGCGTGTGCAACCTGTAAGCAACAGTACGAGGTTTACGCCCAGACAAACAGGTATGATGAACGAGCCCACCAGCGTATTGTAGGCCACCGAAGCAGCGGCAGGCCATCCCATGTCGAATACTTGCAGTTCCAGTCCGTAGATTTCTACTACCTTTGACAGAGCAGGACCCAGCGAACTGGTCAGCAATGCGGTGATAACACTCAGTCCTACGAAACCTACGCCTACGTAGAGGCCGCTCTTGAGGGCTTTAGAGAATTTGATGCCTATGCAAACACCTAATATAGTGAAGATGATAGGCATCATGACAGCGGCGCCAAGGCCGATGATGTATGAAAATACAGCTTCCATCTGATTATTTATGAATTATGAGTTTTTTTTAGTTAGTTTTCTTTTTTCTTATTGTTATCATAGATGCTATAGTTACGATAGCTACTATAGGCTCTATAGCTCTTACTCTATCTTGATTGTAGCTGGAGCATCAAGTTCCTTCTTCCATTCCTTCAGGTACCTGAACCATGCGTCCTTGTCCTTGAAACCGAAGGTCTCGATGTCACATGTGCAGGCAAACCAATAGTGCATATCGTCGTCCTTTGTACCTACTACCTGTGCGTATGCCTGGTTAGGCAGATGTTCCTTGCCGTCGGTGAAATGGGCATCACTCTTGTAATACTGCTTCGGCACGTAGATACCCAGTCCAACGGTGATGGTATCATATACTTTCGGGTTGTTTCCTGCACATGCCCTGCCCCAGTCGCCACGCAGTCCTGCCTTGTCAGTGAACTCGGTAGAGCCTTCTACTATGTCAACGATACCAGTGGAAAGAGGTATGTCTGCCACGTCGCGTGAGAACTTCACCTGTACTTCTACGTCGCGGTGACCATAGTAAAGAATGTAGCGCGTGCGGATGTCAACGGGCTTACAACCCTCGTATGGCTGCCAAGCCTTGTTGGTTATGTCGAGAATGGTGCGCACGGGTCCCTCACATACGACGGTCTGGGTGCGGTTTCTTACGTTTTCAAACATTACTGACTTCTGTCCGTCCCATCCATGCAGTGCGCCGCAGCCGTATGTAGAGCCAGTATATAGCACGTCCTCGCCATATCCCTTGTCACGCTGTTCCTGCGTGGTATAGAAAGCCGTTTCGGCAATATCCATCTTCAGGTTGCGATGTCCGTAATAGTCCAGAGACTGACGGTGGTCGGCATACACGCGGAAACCTACCATGTCGTTTTCCATCACGGCACCGTGTGGATAGATATAGTTGTAGGGATTTGTTTCCTTCGGGAACGTCACCGACGTGATGCGCTGGTGCTTCTGGTTCTTCTCAGAGCGGTCACGTATGCCGATGTAGCCATACGTGCGGTTTTCGTACTTGCGTGGCTCGCCCTGCTCAGACAGCGTGACGGTGAATGTCTGTTTCTCCTTCTTCGCCATGTCGGTCACGAAGGCAAGTTCTTCATATTCTCCATCATCATCAAGGTCGTCCAACTGACATGGAATTTCCTTGCCGTTAAGAGTTACGAGTGCCGAACGAACGTCATCGTCCACTTCGATAACTACAGGTACAGCTTTGCGTGCCTCATTCGAGGGATTTTTCACCGTGATGGTCATTGTCTTATCAGCCGCAGCATATTGAGCAGCAGACAACAAGGCCATTATGGTCAGTAAATGTTTCATCTTCATAATATCAAGTAATGTGTCTAAGGTTTTATCTCTTTCAGCGGTGTCATGACGAAGTCGCGCTCTGTCATGAGCGGGTGGGGTATAGTCAGTGTTGGCGACTGTATGTTTACATCGTCATACAGCAGTATGTCAATATCAATCAGCCTGTCATGATACTCACCTCCGCTTGATTTCTCTTTCCTTCCCATCTCTCTTTCTATCTGTTGCGTTACGGCAAGCAGCTGGTGTGGCGTCAGTGGTGTTTCTATGCACACAACGCTGTTGAGGAAAGTGTTCTCTGACACGAACCCCCATGGCTTTGACCTCATCAGTGATGAGCGTCGCAGTATTCGCCCTGCTCGCTCCTCCACCATATTGTATGCTCTCTCTATGTTTTTCTCCTTATCGCCCAGGTTCGTGCCGAAGGCGAGGTAGGCTATGTGTTTATCAATCATCAGAGTGTCACACAAATTTTGTACATGTAACCATCACGAAGAATATCACTAAACATATAGCTATCATTCCCAGTCCGGTAAGAATCGACATTCGCCGCAGTTTGTTGCCCGTTATCACTCTCACGCTACTGTGATGATGCTTGTGCGAGTGATGGTGGTGGGAGTGATGATGATGTTCTGACGACGATGAGCCCGACGATGAATCTGATGACGATGAATCTGATGGCGACGAGCTTTGGTGATGGTGGTGATGGCGGTGTTCTGTCTGTCCGCTCTGTTTACCTTGATTGCTTAGGGTATCAGCCATGGTAGTCAGTATAAGTTATGTTGAACGTTAGTCGTTGACGATGAGCATGACGTCGCCGAAGCATCCCACGTTGAAACCAGCCTTTATGGCTTGGTTGTAGGCCTCCATGACGATGTCGTAGCCTCCGAAGGCACATGTAGCCATGACCATTGGCGACATTGGCTGATAGAGGTTGACGAGCAGACTATCAGCCATGCTGCATTCGTAAGGAGGGAAGATGAACTTGTTTGTCCATCCGTCGTATGGTTTCAGGAAACCGTCTGTGCCCACGGTTGTCTCGGTAGCTTTCAGCACGCTGGCACCTATGGCGCAGACGTGGTGACCGGCTTTCTTTGTATTGTTGACCAGGTCGCAGGTCTCCTGCGTTATGTGCATCTCCTCAGAGTCCATCTTGTGCTTGGAGAGGTCCTCCACCTCGATGTTGGAGAAGTTGCCCAGTCCGATGTGTACGGTAAGATAAGCCGTATTGATGCCGTGTATCTCCAGTCGCTTCATCATCTGGCGTGTGAAGTGCAGACCTGTTGATGGAGCCGTGACGGCACCCTCGTTCTTGGCATATACGCACTGGAAGTCTTCAAGGTCTTCCTCAGTCACGGGGCGGTCCTTCTTGCCATTCTTGTCAACGTGGTCGATGACGTAGTGTGGCAGCGGTGCCTGTCCGAGCGAGAAGAGCTGTTGCTTGAACTCCTCGTGTGTGCAATCGTAGAGAAATCGCAGTGTGCGTCCTCGTGATGTGGTATTGTCGATGACCTCAGCCACGAGGTCGCCGGTGTTGTCGAAGAATAGTTTGTTGCCTATGCGGATCTTTCGTGCAGGCTCTACGAGCACGTCCCACAGGCGCATCTCGGCATTGAGCTCCCTGAGCAGGAACACCTCGATGACGGCATCGGTCTTCTCCTTGGTGCCGTAGAGTCGTGCGGGCAGCACCTTGGTATCGTTGAGGATAACGGTGTCGCCCTCTCCGAAATAATCGAAGAAATCGAGCAGGCTATATGGTATGCGGTTGCCTTGTTCGTCTTTCAGTATCTTTCCCTTCGGACCAGTCTTGTGCAGACTGATTTTCTTTGACTTCTTGTGCACGATGACCATGCGGCACTCATCAGGCCTTTTTAGTCTGAATGTGTTTTGCACGCCTTTGTCGTTGGTTACGACGTGTTCGATGCTGTGAGGATAGATTGCCACCTGGTCTGCTGGCAGCTTGTAGTCAAACTGTGAGAGTTTCATTTATCTTGTGTTTTGGATGTTTTCTTGTTTCTTTTTAGTTTATTGCCGTGTCAAGCCACTGTGGGAAATCATCGAGAGTGACGCAGTTTTCTATGCGTATGTCGCCCAACCGTGTGCGGCACAGCTGCGTCAGATAGGCTCCGCTACCCACGGCTCGTCCTATGTCGCGTGCCAGTGAGCGTATGTAAGTGCCTTTGCCGCACTCTACGCGTATCTGTCCCTGTTTCTTCTCAGGGTCAAACCACAGCAGTTCGATGTCATCAACGTGTACGGGCTTTGGGTCGAGCTTCACCTCTTGGTCTTTGCGTCGCAGTTCGTAGGCACGTTTGCCATCAACGTGTACTGCGCTGTATGATGGCGGCACCTGCATTATGTCGCCCTTGAACTGCTCCAGGGCTTTGCGCACGAGTTCCTCTGTAACATGGTCTGCGGGGTAAGTCTCGTTGACGGGGTGCTCCATGTCGTATGAGGCAGTGGTTGCTCCAAACTGCAGTGTTGCTGTGTATTCCTTTGAGTGATACTGCAGGGTGGGTATTTTCTTTGTGGCCTTGCCGGTACAGAGTATCAGCACACCCGTGGCCAGTGGGTCGAGAGTGCCGGCGTGTCCTACCTTCACTCGCTTCACACCGATGGCCTTTGAGATGCGTGTGCGCACGTAGGCCAATGCACCGAACGATGACATACCGTAGGGTTTGTTTATATGTATTATCTCGCCTTCTACGAAGTTCATTTAGTCAACCATTACCAGTGAGTGTCCCGTCAACAGCAGTGCTATTATCACGCCGCCTACGACGATACGATATATACCGAATGCCTTGAAGCCGTATTTGGACAGGAAAGACACGAACCACTTCATAGCCAACAACGCCACGATGAAAGCCACGCCGCATCCCAGGAGCAGCATAGAGATATTGTGGCTTGTAGCCCAGGCGGCATCCTCTTTCAGCAGGTCGAGCAGGTCAAGCAACGTGGCTCCTGCCATCGTCGGCACTGCGAGGAAGAAGGAGAACTCTGCCGCACGCTTGCGAGTCAATCCCTGAGCCATACCGCCTACTATGGTAGCCATAGAGCGTGACACTCCGGGGATTACTGATATGCACTGGTACAGTCCTATCATGAAGGCACGTTTCTCGTTCACCTTGTTCTCTTCCGTACCCTTGTTGAGCAACTTATCACAGAAGAGCATGAACACGCCGCCCACTACAAGCATTACAGCCACTACCTCCACGCTGTCGAGAAGCCAGTCGAGCACTCCCGATTTCTTTGCAAGCAGTCCTACGACCACCGCCGGTACCACGCC
>CAMNCV010000067.1 GCA_946534585.1 uncultured Prevotellaceae bacterium | reverse complement strand
GGATCAGATCGTTTCTTCTGACATCATCGGCATGAAGTTCGGTTCTCTCTTCGACGCTACTCAGACAATGGTTAGCAAGATCGACGACGATACATATCAGGTACAGGTTGTTTCTTGGTATGACAACGAGAACTCTTACACTTCTCAGATGGTTCGTACTATTAAGTACCTCGCTGAGCTGAAGTAATCATAGTTACGGTAAGATAATATAAATAAGGTGTATCGGTTGATATACCTTATTTTTTGTTTCTATTCAGTTTGTAATATAAAACTATATAAACACACTTAACACCAATAGCAAAAAATAATCAGCTATTGGTGTTAAGTGTTTATGGTATAGTCTTAAACTCATATCCTTGGTCTTGTAGATAGCGTAATGAGGCGGGTAGGGCATAACGCAGTTTCTCTATGCTTTTCAGCGAGTCGTGAAAAGTAATTATAGAACCATTGCGTGCGTATAATACCACATTGCGCAATACATCGAAGGCGTTGAGCAGATGAGAGTAATCGCGTGTTACGAGATCCCACATCACTATCTTGTATTTTCGCGCACAGAGGTTATATACCAAATGAAGCATCCATCCGTGTGGGGGACGAAACAAGTCAGAGTGTATCAGATCGTTGCATTTCTCTACATTTTTCATATAGGTACTCGTTAAGTGGCGCAATGAGCCGAGATGATTGTATGTGTGGTTTCCTACCCTGTGTCCCTCGGCAATGATGCGCTCCAATAATTCAGGGTGTCGCTTAACGTTTTCTCCAACTACGAAAAATGTAGCCTTGGCATTAAACTCCTTTAGTGTGTCAAGAATAAAAGGTGTAGCTTCAGGAATGGGACCGTCATCAAAGGTCAGATAAACCGAATGCTCTGAGGCGTCCATGCGCCACAGAGCCTTCGGATACATCCAACGTAACCATTTTGATGGTTGTTCGATAATCATGTTGTAATTATGATTTGCTTCTTATTCGCCTATAGAGCCTCCGCGACTGCGGTAAGAAACCATCAGTTGTTGCAACTCCGTTGATTTCTTTTCTGCTAATGCGCTGTCATATTGAGATGTTAACTCAAGCAGACGTTGCATTACGTAGAGGTTCATCATGCAGTTGTTCATTGAAGAGTTGAAACGGCTTTGGTTCAGCGACAGATACCAGCGCATATATTGTGCTGAGTTCTTCCACATCGTTTCTACGGTTTCTTGAGCCTTTTTCTTCATTCCCAACGCATAGTATGCGTTAGCAAACTCCATACCTCCGCTGAGATAGTTCATGCGTAGGTTATATGTAGGCAACACTTTTTCTGCATATTCAAGAGCTTTCTTGGCTTTGTCTTTCTTGCCCTCTGCAAGCAGGTGGCTGATAAGGGTTGCAAACATTCTACGATGTGTATAACACATGCGAGTTACTGTTTCGTCAAGATAAAGCCCTTTTTGCTCCATTCCGCCGAACTTAAAGCGTGTCATTACGTTCTTATATACTTTTTCAGTGTCGAAGTTATTTGCTTCTGTCGTATGGAAAGGAGTAATACGGTTTACAAGACCCTCTTGTATGAAGTTTTCTCCGAGGTTCATGTAGTTTTCCTGTCCTACAGTGAGGGCAACGTAGAGAGGTCTTGTCCAGTTGTGGTTTGCCAGCATCTCAAGCATCATGAGGTCACCTTTGTAGAGTGCGCGCTTACCCTTTAGTGATATAGCCATTTTCTCAGGTATGCTGCTTACTCCATTAGAGTCGTTAGGAATCATCATTCCACTTTTCTTCACTGCCTCCTTATCTATATATAGATACAGAGTGTCAGTAGGAATGATATGCTGTTCGTCATCATATTTGTTTCCGCAAACCCAATGTTTTAGTACGTTCTTTATTTCGAAAGGATCTTCTCCAAACTGTTTCTTTGCCTCTTCAGGAGATTCCTTGTAGAAGTCAAGTATCTGTTGTTTGTAAGAAGGTTCTACACTTACGTACTCATTGGTGCCGGAACAATAGTCTAATCTGCTCCAAGTGATAGGTAGTGAAGGAGAATTCCATGCAGGACGTACCATCTGGTCGATGTACCAGTCTGTCTGTAGGTATGATAGGTTGCAGACGCGAGCATCTGTGCGTACCTGTTCTACATCCTGATTATACCACAGAGGGAAAGTATCGTTATCGCCATTGGTAAAGATAATAGGATTACCTTCGTCCTGCATTGACATCAAGTAGTTCTGACCGAAATCACGACAGCAGTAACGACCAGAACGATCGTGATCATCCCATGTCTGACTTGCCATCTGTATAGGCACGCAGAGCGCAGCAAGTCCAATTATAGCAGAAGCTATCACGCTTTCCTTGTTTTTGAAAACGAAACGCTTCAGCAACTCTATGATTGCTGCAACGCCCATACCACACCATATTGCGTAAGCATAGAACGAACCAGCATAGGCATAGTCACGTTCGCGTGGCTGCATAGGTGTTTGATTCAGATAGATGACAATAGCTAAACCTGTCATAAAGAACAGGAAGAATACAACCCAGAACTGCTGTATGCCTTTCTTGCCACGGTAAGCCTGCCAGAACAGACCTATTAGTCCGAGGATAAGTGGCATACAATAGAATACGTTGTGTCCTTTGTTTTCTTTCAATTCATCTGGCAACTTGCTCTGGTCGCCAAGCATAGCATTGTCAATGACAGGGAAACCAGTAATCCAGTTGCCATGTTCCAATTCTCCATTGCCTTGCAGGTCATTCTGACGACCTGCAAAATTCCACATGAAGTAACGCCAGTACATGAAGTTACACTGATAAGAAAGGAAGAACCTGAGATTCTCTATCTGTGTAGGCATCTTCACTTGAATAATCTCACCGCAGCGGTCGTAGTCAGAGGTGTGCCCATCTACGCCGCCCATCCAGTCTTCGTAAGCCTGAGCGTGAGCAGCATCGTGCATGCGTGGGAACAGCATGTTTTGAGCATACTCATACTTATCCTTAGTGCGTACTATGAAGTAAGAATCGTCTTCATCCTGCGACTTTTTCTCTACCTTCTGGTATATTGGTGCACCTTTTGACATACGTGGCACACACATATTGCCCTCGATGTCAAGTTTGACCTGTGATGTGTAGGCATTGCCGTAGAACAGAGGACGGTCACCATATTGGTCACGTGACAAGTAACTGCCCAGAGTGAAGATGTCCTCTGGTGAGTTCTGATCCATAGGAGGATTGGCAGCAGAGCGCACTACTATCAGTGCGTAGGTGGAATAGCCAATCATCAGCATCAGCATACAGCAAAGAGCAGTATTTTTTATGCGGTTAGTGATTACAACTATACCTTTGCGCTTGTAGTTGATGCCGAACCATAATATGGCGAGCAGTATTACACCTATTATAGCTGCAGATATTCCGTAACCATAGAATGGTATGCCGAGCATTGCTATGGCGAGCAGAAATGATATGTTACCGCGCAGGGCATTGCTTTTCTCCATTTTGCTACCACGGTAGGTTTCGTATATTGCCCACGATACGATGGCTACAAGTAATATTAGGTAGATGATTGTACCAGTGTTGAATGGCATGTGTAGTACGTTGGTGAAGAAAAGCTCAAACCATCCTCCTACTGTTATGATGCCTGGCACTACACCGTAGAGCACTGCTGCTACGATAACTACGCTTATAAATAGCGCTATGAGCGAGCCTTTAAGGTCGGCATTAGGATATTTCTTGTAGTAGAATACCAGTACGATGGCCGGAATACATAGCAGGTTCAGCAGGTGTACGCCGATTGAAAGACCTGTCATATAGGTTATGAGTATCAACCAACGGTCAGCTCCGGGCTTGTCAGCATTGTCTTCCCATTTCAGTATCATCCAGAATACTACTGCTGTGAAGCATGATGAGTAAGCATATACCTCTCCTTCTACAGCAGAGAACCAGAAGGTGTCAGAGAATGTATATATCAGTGCTCCCACCAGACCTGAAGCCTCAATGGCTATCATCTTGGCTGTGGTCATCTCGCTCCAATCGTTGATGAGAAGTCGTCGCACGAGGTGTGTGATAGTCCAGAAAAGGAATAATATACATCCTGCCGACAGCAGTGCCGACATTGTGTTTACCATCTTTGCCACCTGCGTGGCATCACTTGCAAAATGCGAGAAGAGATTTGCCGTAAGCATGAAGAAAGGTGCGCCTGGTGGGTGTCCTACTTCAAGCAGATAACCTGTGGTGATAAACTCAGGACAGTCCCAGAAGGATGCCGTAGGCTCGATAGTAGAGCAATACACGAAGGCTGCGATGAGAAATGCAACCCATCCCAGTGTATTGTCTATTAGTCTGAATTGTTTCATTTAGTTTCTATATATTCTGTTTGGTTTCTGTTTTGCTCGTTAATCTTGCAAAGGTAGTAAAAAAAATGTAAATGACCAAACAAGCACCGTTGAAACGTTGTTTTTTTAACAAATATTTGATTGTAATGGTTTTTGACTTTTAACACGAATGGTCACTAATTATTCATGAATTACTCATGAATTTTTAATGATAATTGCATGGATGATTACATGATGATTATATGTAAAACAAAAAATTATGTAGGTTAATCTCCCACTGATAGCACAGATTTACACGGATAATTCGTACACGCGTCGTTGTCTAAAAATCCGTTTAATCCGCTTTAATCCGTTGTTTAAATAATCCGTGTCATCCGTGAAATCTGTGGTAGTAAAAATTCTGTGGTCGATGAATATTTTTTGTCTCGATTTAGCGAATTATAGAGTTTTAATTCGAGAAATCCGTGTAATCCGCCTTAATCCGTTGTTTCTTAGTCTCACACAGATAGCACGGATTTACACGAATGTGTGCTTCTCAGTACCACACCTGTTTGTCGCTCTCGTAGGTGAATATGCGTTCCTCGCGGCCGCCGGTGCGGTCTTTAAGCAAAAGCAGGGCATTCTTGGGCACATCGTGGAAGGTCAGGCTCGTGCCTTGTGAGTACACACGCTTCAGCAAGTGCCAGTCGGTGTCGAAGTAATACAGTTCGTATAGATGTCCTTTCTCTACAAAGTTGAGATCTGTAGATGGAGCAAAGCGGACTTCGGTTATTGCCTTGGCTACTTTCTCTCCAAGGTCTATGCCTACGCTGTAGCCGTCTTCCGTGGCGCGGCAGATGGTGGCAGGATTGCCGTCGAACAGTTGCGGCAGTTGGTTCTGCATTGCCCCATCGGCAAATGGTTCGCCGTGAAGCATACGGTTGTTTCCTGCCTCGTCTGCGGAGTAAAACTGTAATTCTGCTAACGAGCAGTGACTGTGTGGTGCAGCCTTGTAGCGCAGGTACCTGTATGCTTTACGGTTTATGACCGGCAGTGTCGTCATTCCGTATGGCATGGTGGTTATCTCTGCCAGTGTGTCGGGATGATTGAAGTCCGCCGTGTTGCTTCCCTCAAACACTCCGCCGCGCATATATCCCCATGCGTCGGTGGTGTATGTGCAGAGCGGATATTTCCTGTCTATGGTTATTGTGGTCTTTTCCGCTGCTGATGGTCTTATTTCTCTTTCCACCCCTTTCTTGTTTATGAGCAGGGGGCAGGAGATGTATCCGGTGTATGTGTCGCCGTTTGGCATTACGAGTGCCACCCATGCGTGGCCTCGCTGACTGTAGTCCGCCCACATTGGCGTGGCATCTATCACTGCCGGTATGCCGAGCGCACGCATGGCGGCCACGAAGGTTATGCACCGCTGGCTGCACTCGCCGCGCCCTGCATGGTGGCAGGTTACTGGGTCGAGGTCGTATGGGCAGTAGGGATTTGACAGCACCACGTCCTTTTGCAGTGTGTCAAGCACTGCTGCGAAGGCCTTGCGCACGTCTGCATGTTCTTTTGCGATTTCCCCATATCGTGAGCGGAAGTATTTTCTCCAGTTACGGCTGAGGTATTCGCCGTTGGCACGGTAGGGCAGTATGTAGCGGCAGAAGTGGCCGAAGGTCATGCCGTCATGCCACGCGTTGCCCTGCCATGCATCGAAGGCATCGTCTATGTTTTCTATCAGGAAGTCGTTGTCTATAACGAGGCTGTCGGGCGCATACACTACTTCGCCTTCGTATTGTGACTGTGCCCACTGCATCTGCAGTTCCTTGTGTCCCATGCCTCCGTCGTGTGAGCGCAGTGCTGCGGTGTAGTGCTCCATTGCTCCGCCTTTCGGCATTGTGTGGCCGTCCATGTTGTCTATCAGGAAAAGGGCGGCTTTCAGTTTCAGGCTGTCGGCTGCGCTGTGGGAGTAGTGGCGGATTACACTGGCGTATTTCTGGCGATATGCGGTGACAGTGGTATCGCTGTGCTTGTCGTTCCCCTTTGCTTGTATGCACACGAGGTGTGCCGCTGCCATCAGTATGGCAGCGACAAGTAATGTCTTTTGCATGATTGTTATTGTGGCGTTAATTCCCTCCAAGCGCAAAGAGGTGCTTGGAGGGAAAAATGTTTATGTTAACAACAGGTTAATTTAACGGTTTTGCTTTTAATATCATGGGATATTTTGAAGATTTACCAAAAGAAAATTCTTCATCTGTTAAAGAAAAGATTCTCATTTCTGCCCCTTCACGTTTAGTATTTCCATTTATAACGTCATATCGGTTAAGTAACAACCAATTACCACTTATTGTGTTACCTACTTGCGTTTCATCAAATGAAACGGGAAAATAATCAGAAAGATAATAAGCATAACGAATAGTAGTTGTTTTACTATCCATCGTAATAGTTGCTGTTACTGAATCATTTTCAAATACTAACGTAAAAGCATAGTATTGTCCATTATCATTCTTGCTCATAGTCCATTTTTTTCCTAATAATTTATTACGATAAAATGTACTACTATTAGAGTCCTGTGCGTTTATCACCATGCTTATTATCATAAACAAAACGCTTAATAATATTTTTCTATTCATGTTTTAAATATCTTTTATTCATTCTTTCTTCTCTCGCTTTATGGAGTTTTCTTAACACAATTTCCTTTGATTCGCGGAAGCTAGAATGTGAAATCATTTTATATCGGATAACTGAAGAATTATCCACAACCACATTTATGTTTTTTCCAGGCAAGACAATTATTGCGCTATCTGGTAATGGTTGTTTTACATCAAAAGTTATCAGATAAAATAACGAATCCTTATTGTTTTTAATTTCACTATTACGTATTTCTGCGTATTTTGTTGGTTTAATTAGATTTAATGATAGATGCTCATAGTCTCCATTATAAAAAACACTCAAAAGTTTTGCGTCATCTGCTTTTATTTTAGAAATTTGCATACTAAAATTTTCCTTCTCACCTAATGTTTTCCACTTTAGAGGTTTAGGAGAAATTACTTCTTCTCGTTTTTTAAATTCCAGTCTATAAATTGTATCATTTAAACCACGGTCAAACGGGCGTAGTATTCTTCCTTCTTGTTCTTTGTCCCGTTTCCTCATTTCTTGGTTACATCCTTCTACATATACAGTCATAATATAGAATGCATATTTTTGGGATGGCATGACATCTATAAAGACCCGAGACATTCTGATTTCATTCATCTTGAAATTTCTGTTATAAGCAAAAAAAACATATCTTGGAGAATGTTTAGACTGCGTCGCTTCTTTATGTTCACATGCAGACATCACAGTTAGTATTAGTACAATGAGGACACTCACACTTAAGTTCCTTGCGAGTAGATTTTTCTTGTTTTGCATAATCTGTCTTTCTTAAAATTAGAATGTTATTAAACATATCTTTCTCCCCAATAGTAGTACCTTGCTTTCCATAAGACCAAAACACTGTATGACCACTGTCTTTTCCAATCACTTCAAGTGCGTGGGAATCATCCTCATTAGTATTCCCAAAATAATATCCTTGTCCATTATACTTCATATATACTCCTGCCATAATCGTATAATTGTCTGTATTATAACTGTCCATAATGGTTGAAATATCATCATATGAAGTTTTATTATAATAATGTGCAATATCTAAAGGAAAATTCTTATAAAAAAAATCTGTTCTGTCATATGCTGTCATACCTCCAGACTCAACATAATCTGTTAAAGGGCTATAGACATATCCTGTCATTCTATTATATGCATATTTAATAAAATCATTGTTATCTGCCCAATTTTGAATGGCAGTCTGCATAAGGGCATCATCAGCAGTGTAGTTTATACCCATACTTTTATTATTTTCATAATCTACATTTTCATATCTCAATTCAAAATCAGTTATACCTGACAGGTTACTTCCTGCTGGAATTTCAAGTCCCCATGGTTCATTTCTTCCCGTTTTCGCAAGTTCTTTCACACATTCCATATATTGATTAGGACGATTCTCCGCAAGGTACTTTTGTATGAGTGCAGCGGCACATGTTCCATTATTTCCCTGTTGGATGGTTTCTGGGAATGCAAGATGCCGTTTCAGTCCATCGGTGAGTCCATCATAACGATCGTTCAGTTCGTCCCATTCTGGATTATTATCTATCAGAGTCCAATAAAAGCGAGAATTTACTGTCACCATGCACGGGCACCTATGGTTGTCAACAGTATTTGAACTAACTGAATTTCCTTGCTGAGGCTCATGCAATTTTTCTTCCGTATTTATTTCCTCCGTACTATTTGAATTACCATAAGAAAAAGTACCTCCACCGCAGTATATTTCGATGCTCCACAATCCACTGTTGGACGACCAACTACCTATCGCCGTTACATTCGGGATGTTGTAGCCGTCGTTCATGTTACCAGTGATTCCGCATGGCTCTTCGTCTGTACCATCTTCGTCATTTTCCCCGCCTCCTGCAGCATTGCCGCACGACAGACTTCTCTTATAGTGAGCCTCCATGTCGGTCATCTCTTCACCGCAATACTCGCACTTGAACGTGCACGTGTGTCCCTCCTCGGGATCGTAGACATGTTTACATATCTCACATTTCTCATTGGTGCTAGTAACATCCAGATTCGGCATCCAGTATGAACCGTTTTCCAGTGTCCAGCTCTGCGCACTTGCAGCATTGTCGTACACCATTGGGAGTAACGGATACAAAATTAGCAAAAGTATTGCTAATGTCAAAATCTTTTTCACTTTGCACCTCCTTTTTTAACAATTATTGTGCGGAGGATGCCTTCTTATAATGCATAGAAAATCCCCCGGCAAGATAAAACATGCCAGGGGAATAGTATTGCTAATACCAAACCTGTATTCCGTCCGTATATTCAAAAATTCTCTCCTCCCTGCCGGCAGTCCTGTCCTTCAAGAGCAAAAGACACCCCTCCGGTACGTTTTCAAACTCAAGGAACCCGTCACCCCCGTTCCTCCTTCCGATCAAGTGCCAGTCGGTGTCATAATAATAAAGCTCATACAGATGCCCTCTTTCAACGAAATTCAGGTCAGTGCCAGGAGAAAAGCCGATTCCCGTAACCATACTTTCATTTCCCTCTCCAAGATCAATGCCTGCGTAGTAATCCGGTGACGTAGCCCGGCAATACGTAGCCACATTCCCGTCAAACAGCCGTCCGGCAGTCTTCGCATCCATTCCGTCATAGAAGCACGTCCCTTCCAACAGCCCCTCCCCAGAATAAAACCGCAGCTCAGCCACAGAAGATGGAAGCACCGTCGTACACCTGAACCTCAGGAAACGATGCTCCTTCGCAGGACACACATCGTACCTCGTCAGTCCGTGAGGCATACGCCCTATTACCGCCAACGTGTCCGCGCCAGTGAAATCCCTCGTGTCCGCCCCCTCGAATACTCCTCCTATCAAACCACCCCATACGTCGGTGGTGTATGAGCAAAGCGGATACTTCCTTTCGATCCTTATACGCTGGCGTCCCGTCAGCGAAGGGCCGAACGTCTTCACCTTCTTGTTGTCCTTTATCAGCACAGGGAAAGACAAAACCTTTCTCTTGTTATCTTCAAATGTCACAGGCAGGCATACAAGATCGCTGCCCACGTTCCTGAAGCATACTCTGCCGTCCCTTGCCACAGCCCTTGCCACAGGCATCCAGTCCTGTGCAGACATGTAAGCACAGAGATACACCATTTTCCCCGACGGAGCATCAAACGTGACCGAGTCCCTCAGAGCATAGTCCCCAGATACATCTTCAATGAAAGGAGCCGACAGGAACCAAGGCTCATTCCCGGCATCAGGGTTTGACAGGTGATATTGCTGGCGGTAAATCTTTATCGGAGTCTTGGTCCTCTTGACGCTGTACGGACAGTTGTCCTCAGGCTTTATCTCATACCTGTTTTCAAATACAGAGGCATCCACAGGGTTATACTGCCTCGCCATGGAGTCGCCCTCGTTTACCGTGAGCGTCTTCCCCTCCCCAAGTGCGAGAGCCACCCATGCATGTCCCTTGCTGCTGTAGTCAGCCCACATCGGTGTGGTGTCAATCACTGCCGGTATGCCAAGTGCACGCAACGCACAGGTAAGCGTCACGCACCTTTGCCCGCACTCCGCCCTTCCTATGGAAGCGCACGTTATTGGATCTACGGTGTAAGGACAGTAGTCGTTAGAGAGTACTACGTCCTTCATCACCGCATTACGCACGACATAGAATGCCGTGCATACATCCCTTACGCCATTCAACAAATGAGAGTACTTCTCGTGAAAAGCCTTTCGCCAGTTACCGCCGATATGCTCGTCGCTGCATCTGTATGGCAGGATGTAGCGGCAGAACCCCTGGAAAGACACTTCGCCATGCCATGACGCGCCCTCCCATGCGTCAAAAGCAGCATCGATGTTTGATATGAGCATACGGCACGTCACAACGGAACTGTCAGGCTTCATCTCCACCTTCCCCGTCCTTGCGGCGGCAGCCCACAGCAGGTTCAGTTCACGTATCCCTTTTGACGTGTCAATATTCCTGATTTCTTGGCAGAAGTAGTCTATGGGCTGTCCCTCAGGTGATGAATGTCCCTCCATATTGTCAATAAGAAACAGAGCCGCCTTGAGTCTCAGGCTGTCCGCGGTCTTTAGAGAGTAATGTGCTATTACGTCAGCATATCTTTCTCTGTATGATTTGTTCCCTTGAGCACATAAAGGTAATATCGCCGTCAATGTAATGACAGCGAGAAGTATTGTTCTTCGCATGATAATGTTTTTTTGAATTTCCCTCCAAGCGCAGGGAGGGCGGTTGGAGGGAAATCTCTAAAAATAGTTATTTTACCAGTTTATATTTTATTTCTTTTGCCATGCCACCTATAGGTTCTTCCAAAGCCCTTGGCAATAGTACCATTGTGCCTGTTGATAAGTCAAATGTTTTTATAATGTAAAAGATAAACTCATCCATTACAGGATTGTATCTGACAATATAACACCCCTTGGCGGATTCCCCGACTTTTGAACTGTCATATTTTGTAGGGAGTGTAGAAGTAAGATAATATTTGTAGGTGAATCTCAATTCTTTGCTACCCCCCAAAAATGAATACCAAAGTATCTTCTCTCCATTGAAAGAATACATGTCTTCTGGATCTATTTTTCCATTACGTTCTATCTTCCATGATGTATTTTTCAACTGTGATAAATATATTGTTTTTTGTGCATTAAGAGAGAGAGAACTGATTAAAGCTATAATTGATAGTATTTTTTTCATTTGTAAGCTCCATTAAATTGTTTAACAATAAAGGCACTGCGGGCTGTGTCTAAGAAACCTTTGCTTATAATATCGACATCCTTAAATCCTGCGGCGCAATAATAACTGTAGTTATCATATCCCAGAACCGTTACCATATGCGGACCGTCCTCTGTCCAAATTGATACGAGCACATTGTTGTGTGTGTCTATTTGGTTTTCGATGAAAGCCTCTGTACATATATTTCTCGATAGTGTTACGTAATTATTGAAGAGTTTATGAACATTTCTGTCAAGAATACCATCATCCTTTAAATTATAACCTGCATCACTTGCTATTTTTGAAAGGACCTGATATGCCACATCATAATCCTTTCCCATAATTTGCGCAATGTTAGCAATTCCTCGCACCACACATTTGTATTTTAGAGTCTGTTCATGAAATTCTTTCGGAATGTTCAGATTTGCTATATGCACACCATATTTCATCAGGGACAAAAAATTACTTATGGATATTCTTCCAGAGGTTGGTAAGGCACCGATAGCTACGGTGTCTGCAGGATTTTCTGTTTCCGTATCCACCTCTGTTAAAAAGCCTGTTGTTTCTTCTTCAACAGGAGTGAGAGATATAGACCAAATTCCACTATTGCTTCCTCCCTGATTGCCTGTGACTGTCACATTTGGCAGTTCCTGAGTGGTGCCACCTCCATTATCGGTGCCCTGCGTGTCGTCACTTTCGTCGGCATCCTTTTTGTCACTTCCATATCCTGCAGCATTTGCGCACGACAAACTCGTTCTGTAGTGATAGTCCATGTCCTTGACATTTGTTCCGCAGTACTGGCACTTGGTTTCGCATTCATGCCCCACCTCAGGATCATAGACTTGTCCACAGATATTACATTTCTCATTATTACTCTCCACAACCAAGTCGTCAAGCCAATACGAGCCTCCCTCACATGTCCAGTTCTGCGCCATGGCATCCGTAGCCATGAGCAAAGTTAGCAAAAGAAATGCAAAATACAAAGACTTTTTCACTTTGCACCTCCTTTTTTAACAATTATTGTGCGTAGGATATGGCTTCCGACCGTCACGTTAAGCACATACGTGCCGTCAAGGACGTTAGGAACGATGGTCTCGGTATGCTTCCCTGCACCGAGCGTTCCGAGATCCTTGGTATAGGCAAGCTTGCCATATACATCATACAACCTCAGCTTGGCCTCGCAGTCCTCCACAAGCTCAAACGACACGTCAAACTGCGACGAGAACGGATTAGGCGAAGCCGTCACGTGACAGTAAAGAGCATTACAGTACATGCTGCCGCCCATGCATAGACCTGCTAGCAGCTATAGCTATAGAGTTAACAGTACATTCCATACTATATCTATAATTTCATAGACAACTAAAAATTTCGCCCCAAGAGTTGCCACATTCTATAGTCACCTACTGCCGAGATAGCCCGGCAGCAGGTAGCTAAGATTGTAAAAAGACTAAATTTCATTGAAAAGGTATAATACCTTTTTTGATTATACTATCGGTGTCCTGATCTGAGTGATTATTTGGAGATGAGCTTAAAGTGTATGGTGACATCGCCTACCCCAAGTTCACCACGATTTTCACGAAAAAGACACATTTCACCATTTTTCAAACTGTATGATTTTATAATGTACCAATTTATATAATCCATTTTGTCATTATACATAATAATATAACGACCCTTTGGACTTTTACCTACTAATGTTTTTTGGAATTCAACTTGATTAAGGCTTTCGTCATAAAAAGGAAATGGTCTGGAGTCATATAGGTAATATGGAAAAGTGAAATCATATCTGTCATTACTATTTTTGTAATAAGTTTTTTCAATTACCTGACTGCTTGTAAATTCCCAAGTTGTTTCTTCGTCGTCATTTATGGGACTGGTGACAGCCCATTTGGTTCCTTGTAATTGCGATAGGCTGACCTCAGCTGCGTACAAAGTGTCATTTTGTACAGAAGAAGTGTCTTCTGTTGTAACAGGAGTATAGGTGCCTTCTTGTTGTGCGTTGCCTCCTTTTGCTTTGCATGATACAATTCCAAGTAATATAAAAAATATTATGATAATCTGTTTCATTGGTTTACTCTTTTCTTTCCATTATAAATAAATAATCTATATCTCATTGCATTATTAGTTGTGTTTTTAATCTCAAATTCTGATTTTGGAACAGCCGCAGCTTCTTCTTTGCCTACTGCACAATAATAGTACATAGCATCATAGCCGACTATTGTCACCATGTGGGCTCCTAAAAAATATTCACCTTTTTCGTTCGTAAATTCTACTTCTGTTACAGCCATAATCGGTTTGTTCTCATTGTCGATGTGGCTTTCTACAACGTTTCTACTAAATTTGTTGTCATCCAATATTGCGCAGTAGTCATAAAGCATTGTTCTGATTTTCCCAAGGGGAATGCCACCATTCTTAGTGTCGTTAAGATTGATATTGTTATTTTTTGCAATATCCCTTATTGCAGATCTTGTTATTTCAGGATCTGTCCCGTCAATAATGCCAGCAGCTATTGCAATAGAGTTAGCAACACATTCCATAGGAGGTCCCTGTCTTTGAAACTTATCTGGAAGATTTTTAACCAAATGTATATTTGGTATGAATTTAAGATCTTTGACATTATATAATTTCCATTTATCTATGTTGCTCGGCGGATACCAACCCACTGTTTTAGGATTATCATCTTGATCATTTTCTCCTTTATCCGAACTTTCACTACCGCCTCCTGCTCCTTCTGGCAAAAGGTTGTCATTGATGGAACCTGTTTGACTAAGACTGCTTAGGCAGTTGTGCGTTAACCATTCGCTTTTGGTCAGTTTTAAGCCACAATATGAGCAATAATAATAGAGAGGAGCAGAACCTGTCACGACAACTTCCTCAAGAACTGTACTCCATGTTACATAACTTGCAAAATCATCATTCACCGTGGAATAGCCATAGCTTCCGGAAGAACCTGCTATTGTTTGGTTGGTATTGTCATACGTACTACCAGCATTGGTGTCATAGTTTAGATAATCATGTGTACCATCACTATGTACGACCTCATGTGAAAGATCCCCATATTTGCTATAGTCATAGTCCCAATCATCGTCATATTCCTCGGTGTAGATATCCGCACTGCTCTGTTGTGCCTTGCACCATATACCTACGCTCTGACTTGTGCACGTAGTGTTGGCATACGACTCACTGCTATAGTTCTGTGCCTTGGCATCGGTAACCACAAGCAAAGTTAGCAAAAGAAATGCAAAATACAAAGACTTTTTCATTTTACACCTCCTTTTTTAACAATTATTGTGCGAAAGACCTGACGACCAGCGTCAATATTCAGCACATACGTGCCGTCAGGAATATTAGGAGTGATACTTATCGAATGCTTGCCATCCTCAAGCAACCCTAAGTTCTCGCTCCAGACCATCACACCCAACTGGTTGAACACCCTCACCTTAGCCTCTGCATCGCCTTGAAGCTCAAAGATAGCATCAAATGAAACAGAGAAAGGATTCGGCGCAGCCGTCACGTGACAGTACAAAGTGTTCTGGTCACTGCTGCCGCCCAGACGCTGCAATTCCATGTACATAGGACGCTCAGGTTCCTTCTCCTTCATGTTGTATATCGACACATCACCGCGCAGCGACTCGTTCCAGATGTCAAGCTGCACATTGTCCAGACGGTATGGAGTGCGCCTGCCCGAAGTGTAACGCTCGTTCATGCTCGTGTTGACATTGTTGAACAGCATCCTGCCGTTGGCAGTCAGCGACGCACGGTAGGGAATGGTATCGGCACCGAGCACAAGGCTTCCATACACACCGTCGCCATCGCGCATGATGGAAGCCGCCACAGGCTTCTCGCCGATAACATGCTGTCCGCTCCAGTCATACATCACGATATATCCCAGGTACTCGCCCCTTACAATAGAAGTATCGTTCACCTGCGGAGCAATCACCGGCATGTTTTCAGGAATATCATTCCCCAGATCACTTTGCACAATGATGTCCTCAAGACTGTTCTCCGGTTCAGGGCGCAGAAGTTCCTCCATGGCAGCCCTTGAACCCATCACGGCAGCACGGTTCAGATAGAACTCCGCCTGCCCCTCGCTACGCTCCACCCCGTAGCCGTTGCGGTAGCATAAGCCCAGCATATACATAGCAGCAGGGTGGTCGTAATCCGCCGCCGCACGGAACAACTCCGCCGCCCCGGCATAGTCCTGCCTGCAGCCCAGTCCCTTGTAGAGCATGTAGCCGGCATCATACATACAGCTTACGGAACCACTGTCAGCACCAGCCATGTAATAACCGAAAGCCCTCGTCAAGTCCTGCGCCATGCCATGGTGCGCCAGCTTGTACGACACGCCGAGATTGTGATAAGCCTCCGCATAGCCACCAGCTCCGGCACTCTCCAGCCATTTTATACCCATAACGGTATCCTTATCCATGAACATGCCGTTCATGTAAAACAATCCCAGGGCATTCATCGCCCGGGTGTCTCCATAGTTCGCAGCCGCATCCTTTACGACATCAACCGCCTGCTGCTCCGTCATTCCAAACTCCTGTCCCTTCAGTGCCCTTAAGGCATGTGACACGTCAGCGTCCGTGACAGAGGCGTACATACCATTAAGCAGCACGGACATAAAAATCATAATGATGGCAAAAGCCTTCGTCTTAGTCTTTTTCATATTAGTTGTAGTTTTCGTTTTCGTATCTGTTTAAGCATTTACCATACGAATTCCTTTCCTAAAGTCTTGTTCTTTTCTTCTTCCCTGATTAATTTCTCCTTCTTCTCCAGTGCTTCAAGCATCCTCAGCATCTGCGGCTTGTCCTTGGCAAGTTCTGCAAGATTCTTTTTCCTTGGTGTGCCGAAGTATCGCCAGATATCATTTATCTTCCGCTGCAGCGAGAGATACATTCGCGCATTGACAATCTCCTGTGCACTGTCCAGTTGCTCCGCGAGTCCTGCCTCCTCCAGTTTCTTCCAGCCGTTTTCTATATCCTTGGCAATCTCCTTGGAATATTTCACGTAGAAGAACTTGTCAAGCTGTCTGTCGCTGAGTGTGTTCTTCAGAATCTCCATCTCCTCGTTCCATACGTTCAGCTTCCGGTCGCGCTTAGTGCGTCTCGCAATGTCAAGGGCTTTCTCCATCATGCCTGCATATTGTGCATCATCCAGTTCGAGAGTCTTCGCCCTAAACAATGCGAACGTGACATTCTCCCCTGAGATATACGGATTACCAGCCGCAATCAGGACGGTGTTGACAGAGTCAGCGTAGAACTCATCGATACTCATCTTGTTAACTACACGGTGAGTCAGCGAATCAGGAAAGATATAGTCATAGCAGCACTTCCTGATTTCCCTTTCGCGTATGTAGCGTGCGAGCCTTTCCTCATCCTTCCTGAGTACGCGGTAAGACAGATGCGTACGCATGGTCTGCTCGTCAGCAATGTAACGAGCCTTTTCCATGATTTCCTTTGAATGTCCCTTTAGGGCATCAATCTCATACTGCGTTACGGCTATAGTCTGTGAGTGGGCAGAGCAATAGCACATAGCCAACGCGATGCTAAGTAAAAATGTTTTCTTCATTGATGAATAATTATATTTATGTTAGTAAACTATATATAGACAGAAATCATAAGTATGAAAGAACTTAATGGCTATACGGCGTCTTGCAAGGCTGCATATCACCGATTTTCCTCAGGCAAGAGACCGCCCTTGCTGTATCTCCGAGGTTCAGCAGACAGTGACTCTGCATCATGAAAGACGTAGGTGAGGACGTATATTCCAAAGCCCTGCCAACGGACTCCAGTGCCTCATCGTAATTGTTACGGTTTATATGGTTCGCAGCCCTGTAGTTCCAGAACGCCTCAGATGAATATGCACAGTCCTCTATGTCGGCAAACGCACTGTCACTGACAGCCTCGCCAGCAGACATCCTTTCTTCGATTCTTCCCAGCCGATACTGGGTGTAGGTCATACGCACGGTGATGACAGACAGCATGAGGACAAGGACGACCAGCGCCGCGCCTACCAGCCTCTGCAGAAGCGAACTGTGACCGCCCACCGTTTCATCTGGTTCATCAGTTCTGCCCCTACTGTCAGCAGCAACCATGGCGGCACAGCAGACGACAAGCAACCACGTCTGGATGCCAGCCACAACGAAATTTACCAGGGACATAACGGCGAAGGCAGAAAAGAGACCCACCCCAGCCCTCCCTGTGAGGGAGGGAGTCTTTTTTGCTCTGGTAATAGTCATAGCATAGAACCCGGCAAGGAACAGCATGCCTATGACACCGCCCTCCACGCCATGCTCAAGGAAATCATCATAAGCCATATAGACGAAAGACGCATTCCTGCGCTCCCTCTCCGTGCCGTGCTCCTCGTGAAAATACTCCGCCTGCCGCAGGTTGTAGTGTTTGGGAAACAACCCGTAGCCGCACCCCATAGGACGCTCCGCAACCATCATGGCAGACATCTTCCATATAAGCAGGCGGCCGTCAGCACTGTCGCGCTTCATATTGTAGAGCTTGACAGCGGAAAAGGCACAAACGAGAACCCCGATAACCACCACCACCCATCTATGGGAAGATATCATATTCCTCGCTTTCCCATAGGAAAACAGCATGACGATGACCTCCACCGCCAAACCGATATATGCCGTACGGCAGCGAAGAAGAACAATAGCAAGAAGAATGAGGAAAAGAAATAAAAGCCTTGCCACGACCCTCAGCCGGGTCACAGACAGAAGAACAGGCAGCACCCCCACGAGATACATCGCCGAGACGTTAGGATTGTCACAAGCCCCCGTGATAGGGTACAGCGAGTTCTCCGGCTCCATAAGCCCCAACCACTGGGCAAAGACACAAAAGACATGTATGACGACGATAATCAACAAACCACGATGAATCCCCTCCTTCGTAAGCAGTCCCGCCCTGAGGCAGTAGGACAGCGAGATGACAGACAGAAGCGTGACGCACAGGTACACAGTGCGGTACAGCTCCGTCACCTACGACAACCTGCCGTGAATCACGATATATACCATCCACACTACGATGAACTTGGTAAAGAGAGAAGTATGCAGGGGAAAAGCCTTCCCGGCAGACACCCAGTGGAGGAAAGCCACAAGAGCCAGCAACAGCAAACCGCCCTCCATCAGCAGCGAGCGTGACAGAGACGGATACACGAACATCCCCGTGTTGACGGTAGCCGCAACACACGAAGCCATGAACAAGATAGATGTGATTGTAGATATAACTTTTCCGCCTTGCATCTTCTACCTATTTTACAAATTAAGCGGATGCAAAGATAATAACATTTGTTTACTAAAAAAAAAAAAAAAAAGACTTTTTAACCAAAATAGTATATGATTTAACACTATTTAACTACAAAATAACAGCAAATCGCCCAAAAACAGTTATTATACACCCTTTACAGCATAAGCAAGGGGCACAGCAAAAAAGACATGGTTGCTATCCAGCTGTAATTCAACTGGATAGCAACTATGTCGTAATCAGATAGCGATTACACGCTAAAAGCATAGCGATTACACTGCAATATGATAGCGATTACACGATAATCAGATAGCGATTACTGCGAGAATGTTGTGAGTTAAAATGTAAATCAAAGTGTAAGCAAAATGTATGTTTTGCTTACATATTGTCTTTTTATGTTGTATTTTTCATAAAAAATAACGGAAATATTATGCTGTCAGATAAAAGTTTTGGGAAATTGCGTGGTTAATTGAAAAAATATTCGTAACTTTGCACTTTTGAAATAATATAACCAAACAAGCAAACAAATCAACAGACCTGACATTAAAAATATATTTATAATGTATAGAAGAGAACTTCCAGACTGGAAATCCGAGTATCTTGACCCGGAACTTGAAACCATGAGTCGTGAGCAGATTGAAGCCCTGCAGGTGGAGCGTCTGAAGGAAACCGTGGCTCAATGTATGAATAACCCTGTTTATAAGCAGCGCCTTGATGAGGCAGGAGTGTCGCCAGACAATATTACGTCTGTGAGCGACATACGCCGCATACCGTTCACTACGAAGCAAGACCTGCGTGAAAACTATCCTTTCGGCCTCGCCTCTGTACCCCTTACGGAGTGTGTAAGACTACATTCTTCGTCGGGCACGACGGGTAATCCTACCGTGATACTGCATACGCAGAAAGACCTTGATGAGTGGGCAAATCAGGTTGCACGCAACCTCTGGATGGTGGGACTGCGCCCTGATGACGTGTTTCAAAATTCATCAGGATACGGTATGTTCACAGGTGGACTGGGCTTCCAATATGGAGCCGAGCGACTTGGTATGCTCACCGTGCCAGCTGCCGCCGGCAACTCGCTGCGTCAGATAAAGTTCATGAAGGACTTCGGCACGACGGCCGTTCACGCTGTACCGTCATACGTTACGCGTCTTTACGAAGTAATGCAGGAGACAGGCGTTGACCCTCGTAGGGATACAAAACTGAAAGTGCTCGCTATAGGCGCAGAGCCTCACTCAGAGGAGCAGCGTAAGCGCATAGAGAATATGCTTGGCGTAAAGGCATATAACTCGTTTGGCATGAGCGAAATGTGCGGACCTGGTGTTGGCTTCGAGTGTAAGGAGCAGAACGGTCTGCACTTCTGGGAAGACTATTATATCGTAGAGATAGTAGATCCTGAGACCCTTGAGCCTGTGCCTGATGGCGAAATCGGCGAACTCGTGCTTACATCAATACGTCGTGAGGCTATGCCACTGTTGCGTTACCGCACTCGTGACCTTACGCGTGTGCTCGGACGCACATGCCCTTGCGGACGTAACCACGTGCGTCTTGACCGCATGAAGGGGCGTTCTGACGACATGATGGTATTGCGCGGCGTGAATATCTTCCCTATACAGATAGAGAAAATACTTATGCAGTATAAGGAATTGGCAAGCAATTATCTTATTACTCTTACCACAGACGAGAACAACGACAATATGACCGTTGAGGTTGAACTTGAGGAATTGTTCACGGATGACTATCAGCGTCTGGCACAGTTGCAGAAGAGTGTAACGCGTGCGTTGAAGGATGAGATATTGCTCACACCGATAGTGAAGCTCGTACCTAAGGGTACTCTGCCGGTAAGTGAAGGCAAGGCTGTCAGAGTGGTTGACAAACGAACGGTTTATCAATGATTTATTATATAGAGGAAATTGGCAAATTAGTTGTTAAGTTGTTTAGGAATATTACGTAAAGACGGATTGAACAGTTGAAAGTGATATCTCCAAACAATGAAACAGCGAAACTACAAAACAACTAAAACTATGACCGTAAAACAGATTTCCATATTCATGGAGAACAAGAGCGGTGCACTGCTCAGTGTTCTCAAATTGCTGAGAGACAATGGTATCAGCATCGTTATCAGTAATATCAGCGATACCGCCGATTTTGGTATCTATCGCATAATATGCAGTGAGACGGAGAAAGCCTTCAAGATACTGCGTGATAAGAATATTAACGTTACGCTGAGCGACGTTCATGCCGTGCGTTTGAAAGACAACAAGGTAGGCGCAGCCGCTGACGTCATGACACTTATCACCGAGGCTGGCGTGGGTATTAAGTATATGTATTCATTCCTTCTCGATGGCAAGGGAGTACTTACGTTCCGCGCTGACAATGCAGAGAAGGCAAACGAGGTTATCATGCTCAACAAACTTGACTTCCTCACTGAGGCCGATTTGAAACATTGAAATATAGAAAAAGGTAAAAAGATGAAAAGATTATTGCTTGCATCAGCACTTGCTGTTGGTGCTATGACTGTGAGTGCTGAGACAGAACTCGCAGAGAAAGAGTTTGATATCTCATCGGCAGAGACGGAAATGGCGATGCTGGAGAGTAAGAATACGCTTATGCCTGCGCCTGCAGAGAAAGATGACAAAGATGCCGCCTACTGGGCACAGTCAGTGCTTTCACGCGTAAAGGTGCTGGGATATGCCCAGGCTGGGTACTCTGCCACGATGCAAGAGGACGGTCCTAACAGCAATACCTTCGAGATGAGACGCGTAGTTATGATGCTGGGGGCAGATATAGCACCGCATTTCTATGCCTTCATCATGCACGAGTTTAAGGCTGGTAACCTGCTCGAGTATTATATGGAGTATCGCCATAACAAGGCGCTTAACTTCCGACTGGGACAGTCTAAGACGGAACTATCTATCGCTAACCCGCTGTCACCACGTATCTTTGAGAGCATCAATTGCTCGCCGCTGGCCGTAGGGTGGTTGTGTGGTTCTGATCCATTGATTGCCAACGGTTCAGGACGTGACCTCGGTCTGATGATGTATGGTGACTTGTTCAAGGGACATCTGCACTATGCCCTGGAGGTAGTCAATGGCGGACAGATAAATAAGTCTGACCAGAATAATCAGAAAAACGTAATAGCCAAGTTGGAATACAAGCCAGTGAAGAACCTGCGCATCTCTGTATCAGGTCAGAAAGGCTATGGCTGTGCAGTGGCTACCTCTGCCTACAATGATGTGGTGAAGCCGATAGACGCTACGGGAACATCTGTAATCTATCATATAGACAAAGGTGAAACTTATCGCAGTGACCGCTATGCCGTAGGATTTGAGTGGATGTCAAGTCCAAAGGGAACAGATTATTTCAAGCATCGTTGCGTAACAGTGCGTAGCGAGGCATTGGGCGGTCGCGATGGTGAGTGCCACAGCTTTGGAGCTTATGTTGCGTCAACAATACCAGTATATAAAGGAATGGACGTAGTAGCGCAGGTGGATTACCTCAACCGCAATACGGATATGAACTACAAGCAGACCGATTTACTCCTTGGTGTGCAGTATTGGATGCATACAAAGTGCCGTATTCAGGCGCAATATAACTATAGCATCTTGAACGATGAGATGAAGGCCGTGGCAGGCTTGCCAGGCAACTATGGTAAGTTTATGGCTCAGGTGCAGTTCTCATTCTAAAGAGAGTAAATCGAGATTTTAATACACAAACCAATAATAAAATAAGGTGGGAGCTATTAGCTCCCACCTATACTAACTTCCTAAATATTATGTTGATAAAGATTATCCTAACGCTTATCTTCCTCTGCGTCACAGTTGCAGTGGGAGTGTATTCACGCCGTCAGGCAAAGACAGTTGATGGTTTCGTACTTGGCGGTCGCTCAGTAGGACCATGGCTTACTGCTTTTGCCTATGGCACGTCATATTTCTCTGCTGTCGTGTTCGTAGGCTATGCCGGACAGTTTGGCTGGAAATACGGAATGTCGTCAAGTTGGATAGGAATAGGTAATGCCTTGATAGGTTCGTTGTTAGCCTGGATAGTGCTCGGAAGACGCACTAAACTGATGACGCAGCATATACAGTCACGCACAATGCCTGACTTCTTTGGCACACGATACGCCGATGAGTGGTTGCGTGTCATAGCATCAATAATTGTATTCGTGTTTTTGATTCCTTACACCGCAGGCGTATATATGGGTATCTCAAAACTATTTGAGATGGGTTTCGGCATACCTTATGAGTATTGCGCCATAGTCATGGCATTACTTACTGCTGTTTATGTTATACTTGGAGGCTACAAGGCTACGGCTATCAATGATTTCATACAGGGCATCATTATGCTCTTCGGTATTACTACGGTGATATTTGTCGTGCTGAACAGTCAGGGAGGCCTCGTTGAGGCTTATCACAAGATGGTAGCCATGACACCAAATGTCGATGATTTGACGCAACGTGGCAAGGAATTGTATGCTAATTTTCAGCCAGGCGATTTCGCATCATGGTTCGGACCAAACCCTATGAGCCTGCTTGGTGTCGTCATACTGACTTCGCTCGGCACATGGGGATTGCCGCAGATGGTTGGCAAGTTCTATAGCATAACAGATGAGGCTGCCATAAAGCGTGGCACTATCATATCGACAGTATTCGCTGTTATAGTGGCTGGTGGTTGTTACTTCCTTGGTGGCTTTGGTCGTTTGTTTGTGCCCACGGCTTTCAATGCAGAGAAAGGAAAGTTTGTTTACGACAATATCGTACCTACAATGCTTGAGACACTGCCCGACATACTTATAGCACTCGTAATCCTTCTGGTGCTTTCGGCTTCAATGTCAACGTTGGCCGGACTTGTGCTCACATCGTCATCAACCATGACACTCGACCTGATCTATCGTGATAAGAAGTCACAGCTTGGCGAGGTGGAAAGTGGTGAGATTGATGATATAGTAGCAGAGAAGATAGAGCGCCGCAAGGTTATCATCATGCGTGTGCTCATAGTATTCTTTATCGTGATATCAGTAATGATAGCCCTTAATCCTCCGCAGTTCATTGCTCAGCTGATGGGAATATCATGGGGCGCACTGGCTGGCGCATTCCTTGCTCCGTTCATGCTCGGACTCTACTGGAAGGGTGTCACCCGTCTGTCTGTATGGGCATGCTTCGTATGGGGAGTGGGTATCACTGTGGTCAATATGCTTCTCGGCAACCCTATAAACCCTATCGATTGTGGCGCCATAGCAATGGTTGGCGGCTTCATCGTCGTTGCCGTCGTCAGCCTGTTCACTTCTAAAATGAAGAAAGAAATTGTTGATGAAATATTTAAGTGCTATAAGTAATTCATGAATTAAGAATTAAGCATTCTGCATTCTGCATTATGAATTAAAAGAAATGGCTACACTGAAGGACATACTAAATAACGGCGATAAGTTCGCACGCGAAAATGGCATGCAACTGACTGAGGTGCGTGAGGGCTTCGCCCGCGCCGAAATGACAGTCGAGGAGCGTCACCTCAATGCTGCGGGTGTTTGTCAGGGCGGAGTATATTTCACCCTTGCCGATCTCACCTTTGCCGCTGTCACCAATTCTCACGGACCTGTAAGCCTTGGCGTACAGAACAGTATCACCTATCTGCAGTCCGCACGCAAGGGCGACCGTCTTATTGCAGAGACGGAAGAAACGTTTAACCATCACCGCCTGCCGTTCTGCCAGACACGTGTTACGAATCAGAATGGCGATTTGCTTTGTGTGGTCACTGGTTCTGCTTATCGCAAGAAAGAAATATTCCCGTTCGAAAGTCTGCAATAATCTGATTAGCCAACAACTCAATTTTACCCCTATATTTGCGAACAAATGAAACACTCGTTTGGGATGCGAAATAGAGGTTAAGGAATGTTAATACGACCCCGTTTCACAACTTTTTTGGTTGTGCAACGGGGCTTTTTCGTGTAAAACGATAGCTTTTACGCTCCTATTTGCGCATTTTTGTGCCGTAAAGTGATAGCCTTTACACTGTAAAAGCTATCAAATTACAAGGTAAAAGCTATCAAATTACATTTTCATCGCCTTGTCATTTTCTTTTATAATAAAGTAAATTGTTTAGTATCAATACTTTGCTAAAAATTCAAAATTAGGCCGTTTTTCATGAAAAAATCTGTCTTGCTGATTTTTATCGCAAGGATTCGCAAGTTAAATACGTTCAGGTTACAGAATTTTCCACCCTTTAAAACTTTGCTGTTTCAGAAAAAGTTTGTAACTTTGCAAATGGAACAAACCACAAGCGACTATATGGATAATAACGAACGCTACATAAACCCTTATACCGATTTCGGTTTCAAGAAACTGTTCGGTACGGAGATGAACAA
>CAMNCV010000066.1 GCA_946534585.1 uncultured Prevotellaceae bacterium | reverse complement strand
CCCGAAAGAAGCAGTAATGATAACACCGCACCTTATCAGGGCTAAGTCCATTGGTAAGGTGCGGTGAAATTATATTTTCTTTTTGTACCTGAATAAATCATGGTAAACAATCCCTCAATCTACGCAAGTCTTTGTTTTTTAATATGAATGACCATTCTAACATGAATTTAATGACAATTATATGTGGGAGCAAACAGGTACACAAAGCGTCTTGCTACGCCGCAAGGAAACAACACCATGAAAAACTAATATGTAAGTAAATACATGGAAAATGTTGCATCCTGCACATAGATACTACATTCCCTTCGCATCATTTTGCGTTATTTACGTCAACGACGCTAATTATGAAATTAAAATCTGCCAGCCTACTTTGTAACAGTCTGACCTATAGCCTTACGCGCTTCGTCAGTGCAGCCTATAATAACGTTTGACACGACCCTATAGTCTTTATTTGCTTCGTCTATGCTGATAACAGCACTCAAAGAATTGTGCGTCATCGCTCTACCTATTTTTTTTGTGGCAGCAGGGATATAGAGTTTACGAAGATTCCTACACAAGGCAAAAGCCTCTATGTCTATTTGCTTCACACCGTCAGGCAAAATCATGTTACGTATGTTAGCACATTGCAAAAAAGCTCTGTGACCTATCTTTTCAAGTTTTGACGGCAGTCTGAAGTCGCGAAGGTTACGTGCATTAGCAAAGGCTTCTGACGATATGGTATGAATATCGTCGTTCATCTTTATGAATTCAAGTCCATTGCAGTCATAGAAACATCTAATGCCGATAGTTCTTATGTTCTTCGGCAAGGCTATGTACTTCAATTTGATGTTAAAGGAAAATGCCGAGTCGGGCAGATATGTGGATATTTCATTATTCTCATCCACGATATATGCGTCGCTTAGATCCAAAGCTTGCATATTCTTGTAGCGACACAAAGACCTTAGCCAACGAATGTCATCAGTATTGAGTTTGCCGTCTATCTTCATCCTTCTGACTTTATTCCATTCGTTAGGTGTCAGCATAGTCTCCAGTTTTCCGGCTTTCACGTTGGTGAGAGGCTGCATAAAACGGGGATCGCTGTAACCATTGTAATCCAGATGGACGGTATGCGTAAACTTCCTTACCCACTTCCACAGATTATTGAGCAACGGGTCTGCCATCATAGCTGACGTGGAAGTCATTATCATCATGTAACTCATCTCCAAAGGCATTTCATGCTCATACCTTGCCAGCACATATGCCGAAAGACAATTATCATAGTTACTCAAGAAAAATCTTGAAACGAAACTATACAACACTTTCCGCGCAACATCAACTCGTTTTTTATAAACGACAACACTGTCTTCGTTTGCAATATCTTCAAGTTTTACACGTGCTTCATATAGTTCTTTTTCACATATGCGCAACACTTTGTTGTATTTGTGCAGCTTGTCGTTGAGAGGTGTGCCGGAGAGAGAGTCAGTTTCTAAGTCAATATACACATCACTGCCTTCTGCAATAACAGCCTGACGCAGATTGCCGAAACCTATGACAGAATATTGCGGCACGGTAACCTCAAAACTAAATTCGCTACTATCAGCCTTCAACTGCCTTATCCTTTTATGATTAGTATAGTCAGAGACATCGACCTTACGTGTTTTTTGGGGCAATCTGCCCCGTATAGTAAACGTAACCTCTGGCTTAATGGTTTTATAAGTCTCTATCCTTGCTTGAGGATTATTGTTGATAAAAATTTCATTCTTACCTCCAATATCTTCACTCAACTTTTTCAAGAGTTTTGAGTCTTCTGCCACCTTAACCGTTTCCAAATTAGGATTGCCAACAAAAGCACCATTATTAATACCCATTACACCTGACGGTACTATTATTTCCTTCAATTTAGGACAGTAACTCACTGCATTATAGTGAATTTCTCTGGTTGACATAGGGAAAATAATACGTTCGAGCCACGGAATGTTAAAGAAAGAGAATTCACTGACACAGTCTTCTATCGTTGTGCAATAGTGCCAATATAAAGAGTCTTTCTTTTCTTCCACCAGCCAGCCATATCTGTCATAACACACGTTAGCCATGCCATCACCATCTGATTTGAACAGCACGCCTATAGTGTCAGTCTTGAGGTCTTTCACCATGTGCATTCCTCGAATATTACTGAAATAATCATGATTGCAATTTCTAAACTCATGACAGTGATAAGCTATCGAATCTGTGACAAACCATGCCATTGACAAATCAAGCGTGTTGATATTAGGGAAGAATTTCTTATATTCGTCAGGGAGACTGAGCATATAAAGGTCAATGGCATTCAAAGGTCCACCTATTCGAAGTACCCTAATGTCCTTTGTGTTATATCGCGAGACAAAATCTCTTAACTTCCAAGCTAAACTTCCCGGGATGTAGCTTGAAAGCATCGGATTCTTATTTTCAATATTCTTGGCTTTAGCATATCCTTGCATCAAACCCATCTCGTCGGCTATTTTTGCAGTCTTAACATCAGAAATCTCTTCGTCAGTCATCTTGCGAAATCTCATTATAAAGCCATTTTGCGAATTATGAGGTGTCAAGACAAGCATTCCATTATCGTCAAATGACACCTCACTTAAAGAAACGCTTCCGTTAGAGTTTCTCACTATATAGGTGCCCGACTGAACCTTGCCTACCATATTACTATTCCATGGAGTTTCTGGTGTGTCAGACAAATAAAAACTTGCATGAAACAAGTCGCTCTTCGACTTTTTCTTATTGCTATACAAAGACTGTGACATAGATACAGAGGAAACATTCATCACTATGTCACCAGCCATCACCATACCTTCGGCAGGAACGAACTTCCAGTCACCTATCAGGTCAACCAATTTTACGCCTGCAGCAGTTACGTTCACGTATAGCATCATGAACACAATAAATACAAGGAATCGTCTCATATGTGTAAAACTTAATTCCACAGTGTTAATTTTTTTTTAAAAAGTTACTAAGCAACAAAAATTTGCTCAGGATTTTGAAGGTCTATAATTTTACCTAAATTTGTGCTGTAAATAATCCAGAAAAATCATTGAGCTACATTGCAAAGTTATATATAAAATCTGAAACGGAACGCCTTCCGATACATCGAGATGTTCGAAACACTCTTCTGTAACAATCCATGCGGTGGAGACAGATTTGAGGACATCAACATGCTTGCACCTCATCTATTGCTCCGTTCTTGCACACGGATTCCAAATGTCGATACGGTTGGCTGGGTACTGAGGTCCTCGGCTACAGAAAATATCTCCTATGTTTGCGAGAATTCAGGGAATTCGTAAATACTTATCCCTAACCGGGGTGTTATAGAGTTTTTAACGGACTACTGATCTGTAGATTTCGTCAAATTTCATCGGGTTGTATAGTTTCTGGGTTTAGAATGTGTAATTGAAAAGCACGTGTTACAAGTTTGACCGCATTGATGCCGCGAGCTTGGTTATTGGGAAACAGCTTTTGTACGAGGTCGGCTTGCCTCTTCTCTAAACTTTTAACACCAAATGGCATACCACGTAGGGTTGTTATTTGCTCTTTCGTATAGCCAAGTGCGAGATGACGTAGTAGTCTTTCGTCGTATTCGTCTATATCGTAATTGATTGACGATTCTCTGCTTGAGGTGTCATTAGAGACGGATTTGCGAAAATGATCCACAATGATGTTCATAGCAGGTTCGTTGAAGACGTATTTTCTACCGTTCATTACAGCAATGATATTGTCGCGTGTTAGCATTTCACCTGTTTTAAGAATTATGCCATCTGCTCCAGCATCAAGAACATCTATCCATAATTTTTCATTTAGAATCTCTCCTGTGAAAATAAGAATTTTAATATTAGGATTTGATGCTTTCGTATTTCTGCACAATTCAACTCCTATGGTGGTGTTACCTTGTAATCCAAGGTCAAGAAGTACTAAGTCAGGGGTAACTGTTCGCATTATTTTTAGGTATTCAGCTTCGTTTTGTGCTGTACCCACTATTTCTGCTTCAGGAACCTCTGAGAGCAATAGGCTTTCAGTGCCTTTTAGCTCTAATTTTACATCTTCTACTATAACGACTTTGAATTTGTCCATCTCAAATGTGTTGAATATAAAAAGAGATTACATAGACTCTTATTATTCTAATATCTATGTAATCTCATTTCTGATTTATAGAAATTCTTCAAAATATTATTTGAAGAATGCCTGAACGTCTTCGTTTCTAACCATCTGCTCGTCGAAGATGTAAGCACCAGTTTTTGGGCTTTTAACCATCTTGATAACTTTTGAGTATGCGCGACCATCCGATGAGCCTTCGTGGAGGGTAGCGACCGCTTTCTTTGCCATAGTGTTACCTTAATAAAATATTTAGATGATTACTTAATCTCCTTGTGAAGAGTCATCTTTTTGAGTATAGGATTGTATTTCATCAACTCAAGACGCTCTGGAGTGTTCTTGCGATTTTTTGTAGTAATATAACGGCTTGTACCTGGCATGCCGCTATTTTTAATCTCGGTGCACTCAAGTATTACCTGCACACGATTACCTTTTGCTTTCTTTGCCATAGTACTATTCTCCTATTACTTTTATATCTTTCCAATCTACGTAGCCCTTTGCTACAGCCTGCTTGAGAGCTGCGTCAAGTCCTACCTTATTAATCATGCGAAGCCCAGCGGCTGAAATCTTTAAGCTAATCCAACATCCTTCCTCTACATAGAAGAATTTCTTAGCGAAAAGATTAACGTCAAAAGAACGCTTTGTGCGATGCTTTGAGTGTGATACATTATTACCGATCATTGCTTTTTTACCGGTAATTTGACAGATTTTAGACATTGCTATCTTTTCTTTTTAATATCGTTAAATGATACTTATTCCAAACAGTGTGCAAAATTACTATATTTTTTTGAAACAAACAAATAAACGTAATAAAAATATGTATTTATTAATTTTTTTTAAGATTAAAAGTGGTTGTAGTAAATTTTTAAAAGAATTTCGTTGTAAAATTTGCAAGTTTCATTTTTTCTTTGTACCTTTGCAGTCGCAAAAGAAAAACGCCGATATGGCTCAGTTGGTAGAGCAACGCATTCGTAATGCGTGGGTCACGAGTTCGAGTCTCGTTATCGGCTCTCTTGTGAAAGAGGGATACATTACAACTACATGTTGTTTATGTTCTCTCTTTTATTTTGCGGTAATAGCTCAGTTGGTAGAGCAGCGGCTTCCCAAGCCGCAGGTCACGGGTTCGAGCCCCGCTTACCGCTCTTAGTACATTGTAGATATGAAAAGATAATTTATGAATTGAAAGAACAGAGATACTATTTATCTCTGTTCTTTTTTGTTTTCAGGTATGGTTTTAAATATTTAGCTGTTATACTTTTTTTGTTTTTTATGATTTCTTCTGGTGTACCGACAGCTATTACTTGTCCTCCCTTACGTCCGCCCTCTGGACCAATGTCTATAATATAGTCAGCAAGCTTTATTACGTCAAGGTTATGCTCTATGATTATAACTGTGTTGCCTTTATCAACAAGTTGTTGCAGGATGTTCATTAACATTCGGATGTCTTCGAAATGCAGTCCTGTAGTAGGTTCATCTAATATGTATAATGTTTTTCCTGTATCTCTTTTTGACAATTCCGTAGCTAGTTTAACGCGTTGACTTTCTCCACCTGAAAGTGTAGTAGAAGATTGACCTAATTTGATATACCCTAGACCGACTTGTTGAAGTGTTCTTATCTTCTGAAGTATAGACGGTACAGCTTCAAAGAAATCTACAGCTTGATTTATTGTCATGTCCAATATGTCAGCTATTGATTTTCCTTTGTATCTTACCTCAAGTGTTTCTCTGTTGTATCTCTTTCCTCGACAGGTTTCGCATGGGACATATACATCTGGCAGAAAATTCATTTCAACAGTTTTGTAGCCATTACCTCCGCAAGTTTCGCATCTACCTCCTTTTACATTGAAAGAGAAGCGTCCTGGCTTATAACCTCTGATTTTAGACTCTGGCAATTCAATGAATAGTTTTCTGATGAGTGAGAAAACGTCTGTATATGTTGCTGGTGTACTGCGCGGAGTCCTTCCTATTGGTGTTTGGTCAACGTTGACTACCTTGTCTATGAGTTCTAAGCCGTTTATACTTTCGTATGCCAATGGCTGTTTCTTCGAACGATAGAAGTATTGCGATAAGATAGGGTAGAGTGTTTCGTTTATAAGTGTAGATTTCCCAGAACCGCTCATACCCGTTACGACAATAAGGTTTCCCAAAGGAAACTTTACATCTATATTCTTCAGGTTATTGCCATGTGCATTTTTAAGTTCCAGAAAAACAGGATTACCGTTTTTGTCTTTCTTACATTCACGTCGTCTGTCAGGTAATGGTATTTCTTTCTTCCCATTAAGATATTCAGCCGTCAATGTGTTTTGTAGGAGCATATCGTTGATATTTCCTTGAAAAACCACATTTCCTCCTTTCCTACCAGCAGACGGACCTATATCAATAATATAATCAGAAGCCAACATCATATCCTTGTCATGCTCTACGACAATCACAGTGTTTCCGATGTCTCTCAGTTGCTTAAGCGATGTTATTAGTCTTTCATTGTCACACTGGTGCAGTCCTATTGATGGCTCGTCAAGAATATATAGCACATTGACGAGTTGAGAGCCTATTTGCGTTGCCAGCCTTATTCTCTGGCTTTCTCCTCCTGATAGGGTAGAGGATTGACGTGCGAGCGAAAGATAGTCCAATCCTACATCTAACATGAATTTCAGCCTTGTCCTGATTTCTTTGAGTATTTCCTGGGCTATTTTTTTCTGTTTTGGTGTTATATGCTTGTCAACGTCGTTTAGCCATTCATATAGTTGGTCAATATCCATTGCGGAAAGTTGTGCTATGTTCTTATCCCATAGCCTATACGATAAAGCCTCTTGTGACAATCTGTCTCCGTTGCATGCCGGACAAGTTGTGAACATGCACTCTTCTTCTTCATCATTCTCTATTATCTTCTCTGCCTCAACAAGTGGGTCGGCATTATTTACGATACCTAAACCTTTGCAGTAAGGACAGGCACCTTCTGGTGAGTTAAACGAGAAAATATTTGGTGCAGGATCTTTATATGCCATACCTGTGGTAGGACACATAAGACGCTTTGAGTAATATCGTGTCTCGTCAGTATCCTTGTCAAGTATCATTATAAGTCCATCGCCATGTCGCATGGCAGTCTCTACACTTGCTTGCAAGCGTTCTTGACTATCTTTGCCTACCTTCAATTTGTCCACTACTACCTCTATGTTGTGATTTTTGTAGCGGTCAAGTTTCATCCCTTCGCTTATTTCTGTTATCTCTTCATCGACACGTACTTGGATAAATCCTTTCTTGCGCATCTGTTCAAAGAGTTCTCTGTAGTGTCCTTTCCTGTTTCTTATAAGAGGAGCAAGTATGAAAATTCGTTTGTTTTCATATCGCGACAGAATCATATCCACGACTTGTTCTTCGGTGTATTTCACCATTTCTTCGCCCGATGCCCAGCTGTAGGCTGTGGCAGCACGGGCAAATAACAGTCGCATATAGTCATAAACCTCTGTTGTGGTGCCTACGGTGGAGCGCGGGTTCTTATTCGTGGTTTTCTGTTCTATGGCAATAACCGGCGAGAGACCTGTAATCTTGTCAACATCAGGTCTCTCCATAGAACCGAGAAAGTTTCTTGCATAAGCCGAGAAAGTCTCGATATATCTTCTTTGTCCTTCTGCAAAGATGGTATCAAAAGCAAGAGATGATTTGCCTGAGCCAGATAGTCCTGTTATCACGGTGAGACTATTGCGTGGGATGCTTACATCGATGTTTTTCAGATTGTGAACTCTGGCTCCCCATACATTTATATATTCCTTCTCAGAGGTCATAAAGATATGTAAGTTTTATAAATATCGTATTATGATTTGATGTACCGAAATAATCTCGTTTTGAATCTCCATAGATGTTTCCCAACCCATAGTAATATCGCCCTTCGATGTTTAGGCGTCCTATGTGATTAAGATGTAGCTCGATGCCTGCACCTGCAGCGATGCCATAGTCAAACTTGTTTTCTATGGGCATCGTCTCTTGTTCCACTACAGTATTTACACGGACGTTGTCCGATTCTCCTTTGGTATATGGGGAATCATAATTGCATTTTGTGTTTTCTGATAAGTTAAACCCGATTTGCGGGCCAAGATTTACAAAGGCATTTATGCCTTTTCTCTCTTTTCCCCATGACAGATGTGCAAATATAGGTATCTGTATGTATGTTTGATTTCTCGTGTACTCTTCTGCTATGCCCGTCTGAGGGTTAATCACGTGTTCTCCGTCTCTTGTCAGTATATCCTCTTTCCAACCTAATTGTGCGATGTTAGCTTCCATCTGTATAGCGCATAGTGTAGAGAAATATTTTTCGCTGGTGTAGCGAAACGTTATGCCACCAGTCATTCCTCCGTGCATCTTTTGAACAACCTTAGGTTGAAATGTTATGCTGTTTAGAGCATAACCACCATTTACACCGATACTGAAGACGTTGCGATAGTCGCCTACTTGTGCTGTCATGGCAATGGAGGTTAATGCAAACAGCAGTATGAAGCAAAGTTTCTTTTTCATACAGTTTAATAAGTTATGGCCTCAATCCCACCGTCTTGTTTGTAATGAATGAGCATATAGGCCTTATTTCTAAATCCGCCATTTGGTTGTTGGATGAAGTGTAAAGGGGTCTGTAGCCATTGGTTGTTTCCTGATAGAAAATACATTGCGTGGTCATAACCAGTAACAGCAAATCGGGGTAGGGCAGTCATCATGTCTTGATGAAAGCGCCAACGGTATTTTTGCTTGAACTCATTAGTGGCTGAGGAAAACTCGTTATAATAGAAATGGCTTGGGATGAAAGCATTATATTTTGCAAACCGTTCCTTGTTCATCTGTGTGTACATCAGCCATTCTGTATATCCGAACAGTGTCACTTGTACTCCATTGTTTGTGGAGGTCAGAATGTCAAGTTTATTCATTACGGCTGTTAGCTCAGGCGAGCGCCCGCTGTTGAGTATCACGAGATTTGGCTGTGACAGTGAAAACGAGCGCACGAATATGTCATCAGGTGAAGAAACGTTTGTTATATTAAAACTTATTCCACGCTGTGTGAGCGTATTACGGAGTGACATGGTAAAGTTTCCCTTGTTTGAGGTAGAGTCATTACAGTCAATGAATACAATATGACAATTGTTGAAGTGGTCGGCAATCTGCTGTATTGTGGTGTTGTTTATATCGGTGTTAGATTGATATACCTGATATACCATTGGATTAGTATCAACCTCATTACTGCTTATGGAGAAAGGAATTACCATTTTTATGTTGTAGGCTCTGCAGAAGTCTCCCAATTGTTTTACTTGCCGGGTATATAGTGGACCGAAAATATAGTTGCAGGTATTAGCACCTTCCTGCAGCAGGGTAGTGCGAATGTCGGCTTCCTCTGGCACATTCCATGTGTGTATGTTGATATTGTGACCTTCAGTCTTCAGTTTCTCTACGGCCATAAGTATGCCACGGTAATATTCCAACATGCGCCTGCCGTCACCGTTGTTATTGTGTAGTGGTAACATTATGCCCACGTTGATTACATTTTGCTGCTGTGCTTCAGTGTAGCAAGTAGTACAAACAAGAAGCATAACTAAAAGAAATATTTTTCTTGCTTTCATTGTTTTAATCTCATTATTTCGTTATTGAATTGCAAAAATATAAAAAAAACTCCGAAAAATCAAAGATATTAGAAATAAAATGACTAATTTTGCAAAAAATATGGAATTTATGAGTAGAATACTATTGATTATATCTTTTGTTCTTTTCGCTATGACGGTAAATGCCGTAGAGGCAGACCCCACGGTGAGTATATCTTTTGATGCAAAGTCGAGTGATGAGAAAACAGTGACGATGCAGACCACTTTTGAGGGTTCTGCTCCTATAGAGGTCACTTTTCACATGGAGTTGACTGATGCAGATGATTGGACTTGTGATTACGAGTGGCGTTTCTGCCATGAGGGCGGTAATCTTGATGAGCCTTATATGATAAGGTACGAAGAAGAGCCGCAAGTAACTTTCGTTCAGGCAGGTACGGACAGTATAGCTTTGTACGCTACGTTTAAAAAAGGTGACAGGGTGGTAAGTTGCAGACGTGACTACTGGAACACGAAGAATATTCTTACGCTGAAAGCCAGCGAGAGCAGTCTGGTGATGCCAAATGCCTTTTCCCCCAATAACGATGGCGATAATGATTATTATGCTCCCAAGAGCTATCAATCTATAATAGAGTTTGCAGCTACGATATATAATAGGTGGGGACAGAAAATATACGAATGGAATGATGTGTCATCAAAAGGCTGGGACGGAAAGTTTCACGGCTCAGACGTTAAGGAAGGTACCTATTTCGTATATGTCAAGGCACGTGGTGCCGATGGTCGTAAGTTCGTGATAAAGAAAGACGTAAACCTCTTGCGTAGTTATAATGAATACGAATCGAGTTCTACTTCTTATTAGTGATAATAGTAAAAGTTATCCAATAGCAGTGTAAAAGCTATCTTATTACCATGTAAAAGCATACAGATTACAGCGTAATAAGATAGCTTTTACACTGTAATCTGTATCATATTGCGATGGCGGCATTATATGGTTTATTTCCCGAAGTCTTTTTTCAGTACGATGCCGATGCCTTGAGTATTAAGAGAGTTGCGTGTAAAGTAGCGATCATTGGTCTGATTATACATCTTCAGCGCCACGTTGCCATTAGGTGTGAGAAGATATTGTATTGTGAAGTCGCCAATAAAGCTTTGTGAGTTGGTCATGATGTTGTCTCGGTATCCAAACTGTCCGTTAAACAAAAGTCTGTTATTCAACATTCTGCCACTGAGTATTCCTTCGTATTCCGCATTACTCATTCCATCAGTACCAGTTGCGATATTGGCGCCAAACGACCAATTATTGTTGTTTGTCAGTTGGTTGAGCACTTGGTTGAGTTGCTGCGAGAAAGTTCCGCTTAGGAAACTCTGCATGGCCAAAGTAGTCTGTCCGGTGCGTTCGCTGTCATCACTCCTGTTTTTATCAGAAGAATAGAATCGTCCTATGGCAAGCAGATATAATACCTGTTGGTTCATAGACTCATCGCTGTTGACTATGGAGTAAACCATCTGCTTTGCCTCGTTGTCAAGCGTAGGCAAGTCAAGACTGAAATCAACGAGAGGCCTTCCAGCTGTACCAGTGATGTTCATTAGACAGTTAACCGGCACGTTATTTGCCTTGAATGACGTTCCGATATTAAGGTCTGCCAGCGAAACACTGTTGAGCATATATGCAGCCTTCATCCTCAACGTGGCTTCAAAAGGGTCTCCTCCGAAAGCTATCAGACTTCCATTTTGGAAAGCAAACTCGCGTCTGAGTATGTTTTGTATCGTCATACGGTATATTCCGTGGTCGATATTGTAATTGCCAAAGATTTGGAATGCTCCCTTATTGTAAAAACTTATCTGTAGTTGTCCGTTGCCAAAGAGGTCGATATAATCTCCACTTATAGCGTCCATAAGCAAGTGTAGTTTGGCTTTAGGAGTTACGTTTACATTGAATTTCAGACGTATGTTTGTGCGTTGATTGCCATTGTCAATGTTAGCATGGCTTGTATTTATAGCTGTACTGTCGTCAGTGGCTTCTTTATTCTCGTTTAAACTTCCCCATGTTATGAAGTCCTTGTTTGACACCATGTCGGGTGATGTCGTATTATAAATAATGTATGAGTCATCGAGTGTAGTGACATCAGCATCAACATTTAATTCGTTTCCTTTGCCCTTTATTCCAACATTGCCCTGAATTACTGCTTTTCCGCAGTAAGTCGAACCATCCAACGTGGGAATATCGTATGCCAGAAGCTTGTCTGTTTTGATATGCACATCGTATGCTATGCGTCCTAAATGTCGGTGATGTATGCCTCCACTTACGTTGGCAATGTTGCCGTACTTATCTTTAATCGGCACGTTGGAAAATAACATGTCTCCAGGAATTAAGACGATAGTGTCAGAGGGGAGTTCATACCTACAGTTTGTAGAGGTTACTGTAGCAAAGCCTTTAGCTACAAGCTGACCAGTGAGTTCCAACGCATTAAACGTTCCATGAAGCCTGACGTTTCCTTCACCATTGAGGTCTATATTGTTAAGGAAAGACCCGCAGAAGTCTCTCATGAAGTCAAGTCGTGTGTTTTCAGCCTTTATATTTAGGTCAATGCTATTCATTTGCGGTGAGATATATCCATTGATAAGTGTTTTTGCTTTAGCGAGCGTATCGTCGGCTATAGCTTCCAAATCTATCTGTTGCTTTGTATTATTGTATGTTGCATCGGCATATAGAGTACCCATATTTCCATATTGGAAAGAGAAATTCCCCACTTCAAGGTGCGCCTGGGCGTTTAGTTCCTTAAATATGCTGTTAGCAGTAACAATGCCTGATGCTTTGCCCCCGAATGCAACGGATGTGAAATTTATAAGATTTAGTATATATTCTACATTTATATCCTTCAGTTCAACGGCGAGAGTGTCTTGCACTGATGCCGATGCCGTGCCATTGATGACTACATGCTGCGTCTCATTTCCAACTCTTAGATTGTTAATTGATAGTCTGTTGTCAGCAAACGTGATTTTTTCAGAACTGATATCCCATACCGTATCACCTACTTCAAAATCAGAATTTGGAATATTTATGTGGAACGCATTAGTTCCATTTGGCGTTTTGAAGAACTGAGTATTGGTGTTCAATCGTCCCTTGAACACGTTGTTTCGTTGGTTATTCCATGTTACTGCACTATTAAGCACACCATTGTCTGCAGTGCAGTTTATGTTGAGAGTTACAGGCTCGGCGTCAGTTAAAATAGTAGTGTTTATGTCAGCAAATAATTGTCTTATTGGAGATGATATATGTATGACGGTGTTTTCTATCTTCTTAGAGGCAATCTCTGCGGAAGGTACAGAGAGGGTAATGTCAGCAAAATTCTGCATATCGTTAATTTTGCCGAAGATATCCACAGGCTTTTTAATGTCAACAGGTATGTTGACAATCTTTTTTATAAAGTTAAGATTGTCAATGTGGGCATTTATGCTGTAGTCATTGTTGGTTGCTTTGAATTCTGGTATGTAGGGGATGTGTGACAGGTGAGCTGTTACTACATTGGCAAGTGACTGAGATAGAGTGGCTAACTGAAAGTTACCAGAAATTTCAGCATAACCGAAATCAGTTGTTATGCTTATAGTTTTGCTGTCTTGGTTGTTACTTGATTCTAAACTAAGTTTGCTGATATTTACATCGTTATGAGCTAAGTAAATGTCTTTGACAACAATCTTTCCACTAAAGCCGTCAGCAGTAAGAGCAGACATATTGGCATCTACATCAGCATTAAACCGAGCTTTAGGATCTGTACTGCATAGATTTCCTTTTATTACGCCGTTATTGTAGTCGGCATCTATCGTAATACCATTATAGGAATTGCCAGAATAAGCAAATTCTTTTACAATTCCATTTGCGTGTGTGCTGATAATCTTCCCCTTGTCAGTAAGCGTGCCTTTCAGTGCAATGTCTCCCCTAAGTATTCCAAATTTCGCATCGTTCATGAATTTAGAAATATCGAGGCCGTTTGTCTTGAGGTGTGTGTCGTAGTGTATATTGCCAGCTGTTTCATTTATACGGAATTCCACATCTGCAGTTCCTACATTACTCGTATTAACTGACAACTTAGTTTCTAAAGCACTCTTGCCGCGCGTGTTGATATAACCGTCAGCACTTATGTCGCCAAGAGATAGTAGTTGCTGTGGAAGAGCGTAAATACAGGATATTTGTTTTAGAATGTCTTCTGAGACATTCAATTTTCTTATTACGGTATTAAATTGTGGCGTAGTAAAAATATCTTGTGCTTTTGTAGTTAAGTCAATGATTAAATTTCTGCCATCTGCGGAGCGTAGGTTTACATCTGCCTTGCCGCCAGAATTAACGACATCAATGTTGCTATAGAGTTTTAACGTAGGTATGTCTTTTAATTCTGCGATTCGTGTCAGTGCTTTGAAATCATCAAGTGAGACGGCATCGGCTTCAATTTTAGCCTTTGCAATAAGAGAATTGGTGTCTAATTCTCCATTTCCAAAAGATTTGAATGATATCAGTGCTTCAGGTAATTCTATATTCGTTCGTGGTAAGGCAAGTTTGAAATTCTTTAATAATAGGGTTTGTATGCCTTCGTTTTCGTGAGAGTTTATTTCTGTCGTGAGGCTCTTACATGTTAAACCTGTGGTTTCACAAAACGATAGACGGTTGATTAAAGTTTTGATGTCTTGCTTTTTATCGTCGGTAGAGTAGTCAAATGCTATATCTGCGTTAAGTTTTGTTATAGCCATGTGATATGGTGAAAATACACCATTAACGTGTGGTTTGTCCTCCTGGTTATATGTTACCAAAGCATTCCTTATAACTAATGAAGAAATGTGAATGTCGGTTTTGCTGTCTTTGCTGTCTTTTGAAGAAAAGGCATCTATCAGTTTTTGACAATTGAGGGGTGAATTGGCGTCTTTTCTTTTCAGATTTATTTTTGCCCCAAACAGTTGTATTGATGACAAAGATATCTTTTCCCTTATCAAGGGTAAAAGATCGACGGAGGCAGAGAAACGGGAAGCTTTGAGCATGGTGTCCCTTTCTTCATCAAGTACAATGACATTGTCAATTACAACGCGGTTAAACAAACGTATATCAACCTTTCCTATGCTGACTTTGCTGCCAATCTTTTTTGACATATAGTTTGCAGTCTTGGAAGCAATAAAGGTTTGCGTTGCTGGTATTCTCAGCAACACAAACCCTGCAAAATAACAGACAGCAACTGCAATCAGCAATCCGTAAACTATATATTTAATTTTGTTTGTCAACAGAAAATCTTAGAACCTACTCTCACATGGTTAGAACCACATTCCTGTGCAAGCAAATAATCATTGCTCATACCATATGATTTTATGCTAAATGCTACATCATCACGGAAATATTGTTCCTTGATGCGATTAAACAGCTCGTCAGCTTGCTTGAATTCTTTTCTTATTTTGCTCTCATCATTGGTAGCAGATGCCATCATCATTATGCCGCAAATCCTGATATTTTTCATTTCGCGCCATTCGTTTCCATCAAGTAACTGCATACATTCTGCTGGCAACATACCACTTTTTGTTTCCTCTGTAGCCAAATGAAGTTCAAGCAGTATGTCGATAATGCGGTTGCATTTCTCTGCTTGTTTGTTGATTTCTTTCATCAGTTTCAGAGAGTCAACGGACTCAATAAGAGAAATATATGGTGCTATGTATTTTACTTTGTTAGTTTGCAGATGACCAATGAAGTTCCATTTTATGTCTTTGGGGAGACATTCATATTTAATACGCAATTCTTGTTCGCGACTTTCTCCAAAGATGCGCTGTCCTTCAGCGTAGGCTTCTTTCACTGCCTCAATAGGATGATATTTGCTTACGGCTACTAAGCAAACACCCTCTTGTAAGTTGGCGCGTACCTCTTTGATGTTGTCTTTAATCATAGTGTCATGTGAAGTTATTATACTGCTTGTTCTGCTTCTTTATTTTGCATCTCAGCATTGAGAGCATCCTCATATTCTGGACGGTCATCTTCCTGTCGCTTTGGTGATTTATTCACTCCGTCATGCTCAAATACATCCATCAGCGTTGTTTCTGTTACAGAAGATAATTTCCAGTCTTGCATACCGGTATTCATTACGCTTTCTACACCCTTGACAGCATTCTGCAATGTATTACTCTGTACAAGGAAATTTTGGGCTGAGTATTTTTCTTTTCCAGATTTCTCGTCAATTATGATAAACTGTAGCTTAACTTTATACCAATGGTCGTCATTTGGATTGTCGCTGAAGAATACTTCCTTGTATGCTGCTTTCTTTATGTCCGTAATAATGAAATCACCAGTAATATAGCTGCTGAGTTCATCTGTTATTGTTTCTTCTGCTTCTGTAAAGGATACGGCATCAACTACATAACTCTCTGTGACTTTCTTCTGCAGTCCATCTTCCATCTGTCTCTCATAGCGGACTTTCGTCTCAAACCATTCAGCGTTTCTTGCTCTCATATTGTGGATTTTTATTTTGAAAGTTAACAATTATAAAATATTTATGGGCTGGGCTGTTAATTAGCTTTCAGTACCCGTTCGATTACTTGTGGGAAGTTTTCTTGTTCTAGTACATGTATCTTCTGCTCAATATCTTCTATTGTGTCAGAAGAAGAGAGAGCGGTCTTAAACTGTTCTATGATTGCTCCACCATCAATTTCACTGTTAACATAATGTATTGTTATGCCAGTTTCCTTTTCTCCCGCAGCTTTTACCGCTTCATGGACATGATGACCATACATGCCCTTACCTCCGTATTTAGGGAGGAGGGCAGGGTGCAGGTTAATTATTCTATTTGGATATGCCTCTATGAGATAGTCGGGAACTTTAAGCAAGAAACCTGCAAGTATTATATAATCACAGTCTGCTACTTGTGCCATTACATAATCAGGCGTTTCTTCAAACTGTTTGCGAGTGACGACAATGTTTCTTACTCCGAGATTAGTCGCACGAACCAAGGCATAGGCATCGCTACGATTACTAATGACAACCTTAATGTTTACATCCTCATTATTGTTGAAATAACGTATAATATTTTCGCAGTTAGTACCGCTTCCACTTACGAATATTGCTAAATTATGTTTCATATCATATCAGGAAAATTATTGCGTGAATTATAAAGCATATAGCAGTCAAGTATGGTAATTGCTGCCATAGCCTCTACTATAGGTACGGCTCGAGGTAAAACACAAGGATCGTGTCTGCCTTTGGCTTTCAGTGTGGTAGGATTCCCTTCTAAGTCTATTGTGGGTTGCTCACGTAACTGCGTTGCAACAGGTTTGAAAGCTACGCGAAAATATATATCTTCACCATTTGATATGCCACCTTGTATTCCTCCGCTGTTATTTGTTATGGTAGCACCGAGTCTGCCTCCTTGTTTGTAAAGGTCGTTTTGTTGACTGCCGCGTTCTGCAAGTCCATTAAAACCTTTGCCGTAGTCAAAACCTTTGGCTGCATTAATACTGAGCATTGCACTTCCTAACATCTGATGGAGTTTTCCAAACTCTGGTTCGCCTAATCCCACGGGACAACCTTTGATTATGCAAGTTACCGTGCCGCCTATGGTGTCACCGTCTGCTTTTACTTCTTTTATAAGTGCTTCCATCTGTGCAGCTTTTTCAGCATCAGGACAGCGTACTACATTGCTTTCTGTTTTTGTAAGGTCGTATTTCGAATAATCACAGTCAAGTGCTATGTTTCCGACCTGTGATGTAAATGCATAGATATGAATGCCCAGCTGATTTAGAACTAACTTAGCAAAGGCTCCTGCTACACACCTGCTTATAGTAATACGAGCAGAAGAGCGTCCTCCACCACGATGGTCGCGTAAGCCATATTTCTGTTGATAGGTGAAATCTGCGTGTGACGGGCGGTAGAGGCATCGCATGTTCTCATAGTCCTGAGAATGTTGGTCGCTGTTACGAACAACAAAACCAATGGGGCAACCTGTGGTCATACCCTCAAAAACACCAGAAAGTATCTCGACTTTGTCTGCTTCGTTACGACTTGTCGTAATAGTACTTTGTCCTGGACGCCGACGATTAAGTTCACTTTGTATGAACTCCATGTCAACTTTAATCCCCGCAGGTATTCCGTCTATTACGCCTCCGATACCTGTGCCATGGCTTTCGCCAAAGGTCGTTATTTTATATAATTGTCCGTAAGTATTCATAGTTATGCTTTACATCCACCACCGCAGCTACCACAGCCGCCACCATCGCAATCGTGTTCTCCTTCACCATGGCATCCACCGCCACTGCATCCACCGCATCCACCGCCAGAAAGGCGATTGACGAAAGACTGAATTTCTTCGTTTGTAGCTTCGTGGCTATCTATCACATTGCCCTCAAACCGCAAATCGCAGCCAGCCAAAGGATGGTTGAGGTCAATACGTATCTTGTCATCAGTAATGCTGAGAACACGTCCCATAAAACGATTTCCATCTTCGTTTTGCAGAGGTACTACTGCATCAGGATATATTCGTGATGTATCCAGTTTACCGTTTATGCAGAATATTTGCTTATCCAAGTCGATTACTCGTTCATCTACATATTCACCGTATGCTTCTGCACAAGGGATGCTGAAGTTGAAGGAGTCGCCATTACCAAGAGTCTCAATATTCATTTCAAATGCAGGAAGTGTTACTCCGAAACCACTGATAAATTCGAATGGCTCTGCTGCATTGATTTCCTCAACCAGTGTTTGTTGGCCGTCTTTTATTGTATATAGGCGGTACTCTACAGTGTAGAAATTGTTCGTCATTTATAATAGTTGTATTGTTTGGATATAAAAATTGAGTGCAAAGGTAAGAATTTTTTTTTATATACACAAATTAAGAAACTTTTTTGAGTGTTGGTTAGAATCTTTTTATTGCTCGCTCCATTTCACGCTTGTCTTGTTTCTCTTTAAGAGATTCTCGTTTGTCGTATTCTTTTTTACCACGACAAAGAGCTATATCAACCTTTGCTCTGCCTTTATCATCTATGAATATAAGAATTGGAACTATAGTGAAACCTGGCGATTTCGAATCTTCGGCCAGATGGAGTATTTCTCGTTTGTTAAGCAGTAATTTTCTGTCACGTCGTGCTTCATGATTGTTATAGCTACCATAGAAATAAGGTGAGATATTCATTCCTTTTACCCAGATTTCGCCATTGTGAATATAACAGAAAGTATCTACAAGTGATGCCTTGCCCATACGTATGCTTTTTATTTCAGTACCAGTAAGTACAATACCTGCCGTATATGTATCAACGAAGTGATAATCGAATGCTGCGCGTTTATTTTTAATCTGCACAGGACTTTTCTTGCGTAGTTCTTGCTGTTCTTTGTTCATTGTTCAATTTCTATGAAGTCTGTAAGATGTTCGTCAACATAATGTGCCACCATGTTTGTCCATTCTTCCTCGTTAGTTATGAATTCATCATCTAATTCTTCGAAGTCTGGTAATTGCTCGTATAAAGCCATGAATTCTTCATCACTCATCTCTTGTTCAATCTTGGAGTGATATTTCATGTATCTATTCTTTGCTTTCCGCATCATACGACATAAATCGTCAAGTCCCCATTGCTTCATAGCAAGATCAAAAAGATTACGGAAGAAGAAAACTCCGTAGCCATTGTGGATTAACTGGATAAATCCCCCGTCCATCAGTTCATCACGCAGTGTTGCGTAACCTATGAGCGTTATTTGGCTTGATGACATGAGTGGCATATTCTCAACTGAGAGTTCACCGCCTATAACCTCGCGTATTCGCGAAATTATGAGATTGAGAAAAGCGTCAATGCCGTCTTTAGCGCAAGCGGACAGTTCACTGTCTTTAATTTTTACTTCTATCATGATACTTGTAATTTACAGATTACAAAGTTACAAAATAAAATTAAAAAACAACAATAAAACCGCTAAATATGTTGTTACAACTTAAAAACAATCGTAATTATGGTAAATATTTGGATATTTTTTTGTAACTTTGCAACGTTTTTGAAATATTTTACAAACAGTAAATAAAAATAAAATGAAAATTAAGAAAATCGTAGGTCGTGAGATTCTTGACTCACGTGGCAACCCAACAGTAGAGGTTGACGTAGTACTTGAGAATGGTGTTATGGGACGTGCTGCTGTTCCATCAGGTGCATCAACAGGTGAAAATGAAGCCCTTGAACTTCGTGATGGTGACAAGAACCGTTACCTTGGCAAGGGTACTCTTAAGGCTGTTGCTAACATCAACGAAGTAATAGCTCCAGCTCTCATTGGTGAGTGCGTATTCGGACAGCGTGCTATTGATCAGAAAATGCTCGACCTTGACGGTACTCCTACAAAGAGCAAACTTGGTGCTAATGCTATCCTCGGTGTTTCACTTGCAGTAGCACAGGCTGCAGCTAAAGCTCTCAACATTCCTCTATATCGTTATATCGGCGGTGCTAACGCCTACACTCTGCCAGTGCCTATGATGAACATCATCAATGGTGGTGCTCACTCTGACGCTCCTATCGCTTTCCAAGAGTTTATGATTCGTCCAGTAGGTGCTCCTTCTATCAGGGAGGCTGTTCGTATGGGTGCAGAGGTATTCCACAACCTCGCTAAGTTGCTTAAGAAGCGTGGTCTTTCTACTGCTGTAGGTGACGAGGGTGGATTTGCTCCAGCACTTGACGGTGTTGAAGATGCTCTTGACTCAATCTGTCAGGCTATCAAGGACGCAGGCTATGAACCAGGTAAGGATATTAAGATTGCAATGGACTGTGCTTCAAGTGAGTTCGCTGTAGTTGAGAACGGTAAGTACTACTATGACTACAAGCAACTGAAGAATGGTAAGCAGAAGGATCCTAACGGTAAGAAACTGACTGCAGAAGAGCAGATTGACTACCTTGAGCAGCTCATCACAAAATACCCTATCGACTCTATTGAGGATGGTCTCGATGAGAACGACTGGGAGAACTGGGTTAAGCTTACAGAGCGCATAGGTGACCGCTGTCAGCTCGTTGGCGATGACCTCTTCGTTACTAACGTAAAGTTCCTGCAGAAGGGTATCGCTATGGGCGCAGGCAACTCTATCCTCATTAAGGTTAACCAGATTGGTTCTCTCTCTGAGACTCTCGACGCAATTGAGATGGCTCACCGTCATGGTTATACCACTGTTACTTCTCACCGTTCAGGCGAGACAGAGGATACGACAATCGCTGACATCGCTGTTGCTACGAACTCTGGTCAGATTAAGACTGGTTCATTGTCACGTACAGATCGTATGGCTAAGTATAACCAGCTCATCCGCATTGAGGAAGAACTTGGTAGCGTTGCAAAATATGGTTACAACAAGATTAAGTAATCAACTATTATCTGCTATAAGAAAAATGGGTTCGGTTTTTTCCGAATCCGTTTTTTTTTATCAGTTTTTTATCTTTTAGATTATATTTATGACTAAAATAAGTTGCCCGTAAAAGAAAAAAATATTACCTTTGTATGCAAAATAATAAAAATATAATCTATGCGCATAAATCTTTTATTTACAGCTCTTTTTTCTGTATTAAGTATAAATCTGTCAGCAAGTAACATTAGTCGTAAGGCAGTAGTGACACGTAATGCTCCTGTAATAAGTGCTTTTGATCCGTTGAATTCTCTCAGTGTTGGAAATGGTCATTTCTCCGTTACAGTAGATGTTACAGGCTTGCAGTCATATCCGCAGGAATGTGAGAATGGCATACCATTGTGTGCTATGTCAGATTGGGGATGGCATTCTTTTCCTAATTCCAAAGGACTGAAGCCAGAAGATACACAAAAGAAAATGAACTTAGGGCATGGTCGCGAAGAAGTTTATGCTGTAGAATATAAGACGGAAGGAAAAAATAAAGATGCTACAGAGTATTTTCGCGTTAATCCACATCGTTTAAATCTTGGTAATATAGGATTGGTATTTACGGATCAAGGGAAAAACTTGCCAGTTAGCGAGGTAAAGAATATCAAACAGACTCTTAATCTATATGATGGGACGATTTTCTCAAATTATACAGTCAGTGGTGAGGTTTATAGTGTTATGACAGCATCTGAAACAAATGGCTCAGGTATGTTGTTTAACGTAAAAACAAAAGCATTTAAGAAAGGTAAGGCATATATCTGTCTTTCACTTCCATATGTTACAGGTAAGCATGCTGATGCTGCAACGGATTGGGAAAACGATGAAAAACATTCTTCAGAGATTGTAAATCGCTATGATAACGCTGTATTATTGAGACATATAATAGACAATACCTCATACTACGTGAAAGTAATATGGACGGGTAAGGCTTCTTTCGGCAAAACGAAAGAACATACATTTGTATTGAGACCAAAGTCAGAAGACTTGACAGTATGTGTAGAATACGTTGAGAATAATCCGCAGATATTAAAGGCTTTCAATCTAAAAACAGCCTTTGAGAGTGTTAAGCAGTATTGGAATAATTGGTGGGAAGATGGAGCAATCGTCGATTTTTCTGATTGCACGGACGAGAGAGCAAAAGAATTGGAGCGTAGGGTTGTGCTCTCGCAATACCTTACGTATATAAATTGCGCAAACGATACTCCTCCGCAGGAGACAGGTTTGACCTATAACTCTTGGTATGGTCGTCCGCATTTAGAGATGACATGGTGGCACATGGTTGATTTTTCATTATGGAACCGTCCGCAAGTACTTGAGAGGATAATGAAATGGTATAATGATAAAGCATATCCTTATGCAAAGCAGATAGCGAAAAGACAAGGATTTAAAGGCGTACGTTGGATGAAAATGACAGATCCATGGGTAGGGGAGTCTCCATCTAATGTCGGCTCATTCCTCACTTGGCAACAGCCACATTATATATATATGGCAGAGGAATTGTACAGACGCTATCCTAATGCAGTTACGCTTGACAAGTATGCTAAGCAAGTAGAGGAAACGGCTGAGTTTATGGCTGATTTCGCTATGTCATGTGATGTAGATAAGAATGGAAAAATACGTTTATATGGACAGACTGCTATGCAAGAGGCTATGTCAAAGGATTTTTCTTTCAATCATCCGTTCGAGCAGGCATATTGGGTGTATGGCCTTACCACTGCACAGAAATGGCGTGAGCGCCGTGGGTTGCAACGCCATAAGGAATGGGATGACATAATACGTCGTATGGCTTCGCTTGCAGAATATGAGGATATATATACAGCAGGTGAGGCTTCGCAGCCATTCTTAACAGAGGATGGACAAAAAACAGAAGAGAATTCGGCTTTCGATCCATTCAATTACGGTGGAGACACAGGAAAGAAACAGTTGACAGAGACGGAATTTAGATTAAAATGCCGTTCTGATCACCCTGCTGTACTTGGTGCTTGTGGATTGTTGCCTGACTATGGATTATATGATAGGGCAAAAATGCAACGTACTCTGTTGTGGGTATTTGACAATTGGAATTGGGACACAACGTGGGGATGGGACTACGGTATGACAGCCATGTGTGCAGCCCGTCTTGGAGATGGCGAAAGTGCAGTGCGCGCATTGTTGATAGATAAGGGGAAAAATACTTATTTGGTTTCAGGTCATAACTATCAAGAGCCTAAGCGTCTGCGTTTGTATCTGCCAGGCAATGGTGCTTTGCTTAATGCCGTTGCTATGATGTGTGCAGGTTGGGATGGATGTCCAGATGTGAAGAACCCGGGTTTTCCACATAATGGCAAGTGGAATGTAAAGTGGGAAGGACTTAACAAGATGCAGTAATCAGTATGCTTTTACGTTGTAATCAGATAGCTATTGCAGTGTAATCACATAGCTTTTACAGTATAATCACATAGCTTTTACAGCGTGGAGTAATTTACGATAGAAAACAAAAAATACGCTCAGCAATGGCGAAATGTCCAACGCTGAGCGTATTTTTATTATATGATGTATATAAAAAGTGTTACTTGTAATACTCTTTTTTGCCTGCAGCAAGAGTGTTTTTCATTAAAGAGCAAATAGTCATAGGACCTACACCACCAGGAACGGGGGTGATGAAAGAACATTTTTCTGCTACATGTTCGAAATCCACATCGCCAGATAGACGGAAACCACTTTTGCGCGTAGCGTCTGGGATACGTGTGGTGCCTACATCAACAATTACTGCACCGTCTTTAACCATGTCGGCTGTTACGAAACCAGGACGACCAATGGCGGCAATAATAATGTCAGCTTCGCGACATTCTTTCTTCAGATCTGCAGAATGAGAATGGCAAACGGTTACGGTTGCATCGCCAAATTCCTTCTGCATCATAAGTTGTGCCATAGGTTTTCCTACTATATTTGAGCGTCCTAAAACAACGCATTTCTTTCCGCTCGTCTCAATATTGTAGCGTTTCAATAAGGTAATGATACCCAACGGAGTGGCAGAGATGAAGCAAGGTAATCCAATAGCCATGCGACCAACGTTAATGGGATGGAAACCATCTACGTCCTTAGTGTAATCTATTGCTTCTATTATTTTTTGCTCATTGATGTGCTTCGGGAGTGGAAGTTGTACGATGAAGCCGTCAACATCAGCGTCTTTGTTCAGATTATCAACACACTTTAGGAGCTCTTCTTCTGTAATGTTGTCCTCATAGCGTATCAAGGTGCTTTTGAAACCGCAGGCTTCACACGCCAATACTTTATTTTTAACGTATGTTTCAGAACCTCCATCATGACCTACGAGTACAGCTGCAAGGTGTGGTTGCTTGCCTCCTTTAGCTTTTATTTGTTTTACTTCTTCGGCAATCTCTGCTTTTATAGCAGCTGCAGTTGCTTTTCCGTCTATTAATTGCATATCGTTTTAATTTGAAAGATTTACATTCTTGGCATTCCTGGCATTCCCTTCATCTTGCCCATCATACCAGCCATCTTTGCCATACCACCCATATTATGGCCAGAAATCATGCGCATCATTTTACGCATTTGGTCAAACTGCTTTATCAGTCGGTTAACCTCTTGGATGTTGGTACCAGAGCCTTTTGCTATACGGTTTTTGCGTGACTGGTTTATGATTTCAGGGTTTGAACGTTCCTTTGGTGTCATCGAGTAGATTATAGCCTCTATACCTTTGAAGGCATCATCGTCAATATCTACGTCTTTAATAGCCTTGCCCACTCCAGGAATCATAGATGCCAGATCTTTAATATTACCCATTTTCTTGATTTGCTGAATCTGACCAAGGAAATCGTTGAAGTCAAATTTATTCTTTGCAATTTTCTTCTGCAGACGCTTTGCCTCTTCAAGGTCAAACTGTTCTTGCGCACGCTCTACAAGTGATACGACATCACCCATACCTAAGATACGGTCGGCCATACGTTCGGGATGAAACACATCAAGTGCTTCCATCTTCTCTCCCGTACCAATGAACTTGATTGGTTTGTCAACCACGGTACGTATTGACAACGCAGCACCACCGCGAGTATCACCATCGAGCTTTGTAAGTATAACACCATCAATCTCAAGGCGTTCGTTGAAGGTCTTTGCTGTATTTACAGCATCCTGACCTGTCATTGAGTCAACAACAAGTAGCGTTTCATCAGGCATTACAGCAGCTTTGATGTTTTCTGCTTGCTTCATTAACTCTTCATCAATAGACTGACGTCCTGCAGTATCGACGATTACAACATCGTATGCTTTAGCTTTCGCTTCCTTAATGGCATTCTGTGCAACTTGTACGGGGTCTGTTGCACCTGGCTCCATATATATAGGTACATCAATTTGCTCTGCTAATACACGCAGCTGTTCCATAGCGGCAGGACGGAATGTGTCACAAGCTGCAAGCAGAGGGCGCTTGTTGCGCTTTTCCTTAAGTAATTTAGCAAGTTTACCAGACATCGTAGTCTTACCAGCGCCATTCAGACCTGCCATCATGATTACAGCTGGTTTGCCATTTAGATTTAAATCCTTAGCTTCAACTCCCATCAAGGTCGCAAGTTCATCATGAACTAGTTTGACCATCAATTGGCCAGGCTTGATAGCGGTGAGTACGTTCATGCCCAGAGCCTTCTGCTTCACTGTGTCAGTAAAGCTTTTGGCCACTTTATAGTTTACATCAGCATCTAATAATGCACGACGTACATCTTTCAGCGTTTCTGCTACGTTGATTTCGGTTATCTTTCCTTCACCCTTAAGTATTTTGAACGAGCGTTCAAGTCTGTCACTTAAATTTTCAAACACAATATTATAAGTTCTTAGTTTTTAAATCTTTTATTTAACTCTTAATTAAGGTGAGATCTATTAAGTTTATTCATTGGATTAAACTCAATATATGTGTTGACGAATTTTCCCCAACATTCTCGTTTCACAAGGGAATACAATGTCATCTTTACACTTTCTTTGGTTTCCTCCTCTGGGACTGCCAAGTTATACAAATCCGAAAGTTTGACAATGCAAACAAATAGACCTCATCTTAAAAATTTATCGTCCATTATACATTGTTTCGTAGTACTTCTCATAATCCCCCGAGGTTACATTGTTCATCCATTCCTCATTTTCGAGGTACCATCTTACAGTCTTTTCTATTCCTTCTTCAAATTGGAGTGATGGTTCCCAACCCAGTTCCTTCTGCAATTTAGTAGAATCAATGGCATAGCGAGCATCGTGACCAAGACGGTCGGTGACATAGGTTATGAGATTTAAGTCTTCTCCTTCCTTACGTCCTAATAAGCGGTCAACGGTCTTGATGACAGTTTTTATTATGTCAATGTTTTTCCATTCGTTGAAACCACCAATGTTGTAAGTTTCTGCGATTTTTCCTTTATGGAAAATAATGTCTATTGCACGTGCGTGATCTACGACATATAACCAGTCACGTACATTTTCTCCCTTGCCATATACGGGTAGAGGTTTGCGATTACGTATATTATTGATGAACAGAGGTATCAGTTTTTCAGGAAACTGATAAGGACCATAATTATTGGAACAGTTTGTCACGATTGTCGGCAGTCCATATGTATCATGGAATGCACGCACAAAATGGTCAGAACTGGCTTTTGAGGCAGAGTAGGGGGAGTGAGGATTATACTTTGTCGTCTCGTAAAAAAAATCCTTACCATAGGCCAAATGGTGTTCAGCGCTTGAAGCTGTAGTAGTAAACGGAGGTTCTATGCCTTCGGGATTAGTCATTTCAAGTGCACCATATACTTCGTCTGTAGAGATATGATAAAAGCGCTTGCCTTCGTATTTTTCAGGGAGTGATTCCCAATATAGTTTTGCAGCTTGCAAAATCGACAGTGTACCCATTACATTAGTCCGCGCAAAAGTGAAAGGGTCTTTTATAGAACGATCAACATGTGATTCTGCTGCAAGATGAATAATCCCGTCAATCTTTTCGTCTTGCATCAACTTGTAGAACGCATCAAAGTCACAAATGTCCATTTTGACAAATTTATAATTTGGCTTATCTTCAATATCCTTAAGGTTTGCCAAATTGCCTGCATACGTCAGTTTATCAAGATTTATAATGTTATATTCAGGATATTTATTTACAAACAGGCGGACAACATGTGAGCCGATAAATCCAGCTCCACCTGTGATTACTATATTTTTCATAACTTATTAGTATAATGAAATATTTATGTCAAATGGACTGTCAAAATCCTTAAGCAAGGCATGTTTGGTGTCTTTCTCTGATAACAGATATTTTTCTTTTGGTATTCTCCAGTCAATACCCAAAGAATCGTCAATAATGGATATACCTCCATCTGCTTCAGGATGATAGAACTCATCGCATTTGTATTGAAATATAGCAGTTTCTGAGAGAACAGCAAAACCATGTGCAAAACCGCGTGGAATAAAAAACTGTCGATGGTTGTCTTCTGTAAGTTCCACGGCAACATGCTTGCCGTATGTAGGACTGCCTTTTCTAATGTCAACTGCAACGTCAAGCACTTTGCCTCTGACGCATCTGACTAACTTGGCCTGAGAGTAGGGCGGGTACTGAAAATGTAATCCTCGCATTACTCCGTATGATGACATCGATTCGTTGTCTTGCACGAAATCTATGCTGTGTCCGAGGATAGGTGTTACTTTATCATCAAATTCTCTTTTGGAAAAAGACTCAAAGAAATATCCACGAGCATCTTTGAATACGCGTGGCTCAATTATTAGTACATCTTTTATATCTGTCTGTATTATATCCATATATTGAGATTAAAATAATTTATAGTATCCCTGGGTCAAATATTAGTCAATGATTCCGCTACCATATCGTTTTACTTCTTCAATTACTTTAAGCAGGTATTGACCATATTGATTTTTGAGCATGGGCTGAGCTAACTGTCTCATTTTCTCTTCATCAATCCAGCCTTTTCGATAGGCTATGCCCTCAAGACATGCAACTTTCAGACCTTGTCGTTTTTCCAGTACTTCAATGTATGTAGATGCTTCGGAAAGAGAGTCATGCGTGCCTGTGTCAAGCCATGCAAAGCCACGTCCCAACGTCTGTACTTTTAATTCTTTGTCATTCAGAAACCACTGATTTACGGTTGTAATCTCATATTCGCCTCGTGCCGAAGGCTTTATTTTATGAGCAATGTCAACGACCTTGTTAGGATAGAAGTACAAACCAACAACTGCATAATTAGATTTTGGATTCTCTGGTTTTTCTTCTATTGATAAGCAGTTGCCTTCTTTATCAAACTCAGCAACACCATAACGTTCAGGGTCATTTACCCAGTATCCAAATACAGTTGCCTTTTTGGCTTCCTCTGCCGTACGTACAGCTTCCTTAAGCATTTTGGTGAATCCTGTTCCCTGAAAGATGTTATCGCCCAGAACCAGACATACGGAATCGTTACCGATGAAGTCCTTGCCTATGGTGAAAGCCTGTGCAAGACCATCAGGTGATGGCTGCTCGGCGTATTCGAAGTGTACACCATAATCTGCTCCATCACCGAGTAAACGTTTAAAACCTGGCAAATCAAACGGTGTGGATATAATAAGTATATCTCGTATCCCTGCCAACATCAGCACACTGATGGGGTAGTATATCATTGGTTTGTCATAAATAGGCATTAACTGTTTCGATATGCCTTTAGTGATAGGGTAGAGACGTGTCCCTGAACCACCAGCTAGTACTATGCCTTTCATCTTCTTGAAGTTTAGGGTTGTTATTTAAGATTGTTTATGCATCGTTTCAGAGAATCTGTCCAATATGGAATCTGTATGCCAAAAGTTTGTTTTATTTTAGTTTTGTCAAGTACAGAGTATGCAGGACGTGTTACTGGACTTGGGAACTCATCAGAGTGACACGGCTGTATATCACAATTGGTGTTTTCAGCATAATCAGCAATCATTTTTGTAAAGTCATACCATGAGCATACGCCTTCGTTGCTGTAATGATATATGCCGACGACTGGAGATTTAAGAATTTCCATGATTGCAAGTGCTAAGTCGTATGCGTATGTTGGGGTTCCACACTGATCGAATACTACCTTGAGTTGTGGCTTCGAAGAAGTTAGGTTGAGCATAGTCTTGCAGAAATTCTTTCCGAATTCAGAATATAGCCATGCAGTACGAATGATTATGTATTTGCACCCTGTAGCAATAATCTTCTGTTCACCGTGTAATTTCGTCGTACCATATACACCTGTAGGAGTGCCTTCTTGATCTTCCTTGCATGGAGTGTTGTACGGTTCTTTACCAAACACATAGTCTGTGGATATGTGTATAAGTAATCCGCCTACTTCCTTCATTGCCTTGGCAAGGTTCTCTGGAGCATCAGCGTTCAGTTTCTCAGCCAATGCTTCATTGGTTTCGGCAGCATCAACATTTGTATATGCAGCACAGTTAATGATTGCTTGTATATTATATTTCGCAACAATATCGCGTATTGCTACAAGGTCAGTAATATCAAGATAAGTAGTCTCAACACCTTCAACTTGATTTACATCTGTGAAGATATAATTATCAGCAGTATTCTTACTGACTATGCGTATTTCGTTACCAAGCTGTCCGTTGGCACCAGTTACAAGTATATTCATCTATTCTGTTGCTTTGAATGACATATCTAATCCTTTCACGCTGTGAGTCAATGCTCCAAAAGATATAAAATCTACTCCAGCTTTAGCATATGGTATCATATTTTCGAATGTGATGCCCCCACTTGACTCTGTCTCACATTGATGATTGACCATTTTTACAGCTATTACTGTATCTTCTGGTGTAAAGTTGTCAAACATAATACGATCAGGTTTTTCAGCCAATGCTTCTTCTAACTCTTTGAAGTTGCGCACTTCTATTTCTATCTTCAAATCCTTATGATTCTCTTTGCAATAAGCTTTAGCACGAGAAATGGCATTATGTATGCCGCCCGCAAAATCTACATGATTGTCTTTTAATAATATCATGTCAAATAGGCCTATACGATGATTCATTCCTCCACCTATTTTTACAGCCTCTTTCTCAAGCATACGCATTCCTGGAGTTGTTTTGCGCGTGTCAAGCACGCGTGTTTGCGTACCTGCATCGATGAGAGCTTGCTGATAATGGTTGGTCATAGTTGCAATGCCACTCATTCTTTGCATGATGTTCAGCATCAGACGCTCCGTCTGCAGAAGGCTCTGTACCTTTCCTGTAACAATCATTGCAACATCGCCTTTCTTGACTCGTGAGCCATCACCCATCAATACTTCAACATGCATACTTGGATCGAAGCGATGGAATACTTCTTTAGCAACTTCAACACCTGCCAAAATACCATCTTCTTTAATGATAAGTCGACTCTTTCCCATAGCATTTTCTGGTATGCAACATAGGGTAGTATGGTCGCCGTCGCCTATATCTTCTGCAAAACTCAAATCAATGAGTTTATCTGTAAGTTCTTCTACGCTTAACATTGCTGTACTTTGTTAGTTATATGTTGTTAATAATGGGGTGTGTAGTTGTTAATTGTGTGTCATGTATTAAAAATACATTCCCAGACCTATTTTCAATCCTACAGTCGAATAGTCCTTGTGATTGCTAAAACTTTGGTGATAATATACTGCAGGCTCTATGGTTATCTTGTCATTTAGGAAGAAAGCATAGCCTAATTCTACACCTGGCATAATGTCATTATGACCTTTTTCAAATACTCCGTTAACGTTGAATTCTGCGTATACACCATTCTGTTGCAGATAATAGCGTGTTCCGACTCCAAGATCGCAACGGTTCATACTCTTATTATGGTGTAGGTAGCCTGCATGTGCGTTAAGCATCCAACACTCTGCAATAAATAGACCAGCCTTCACTTCGACACCGAATTTAAACTCCTCTACACCGTTAAATGAGGCACCTACGCTGTTGAGGGCACCCTCAAGATATCCTTTTCCTTTCTCAAATTGTGCGTTAGCAGCTAAAGTCATTGCCAGCAATGTCAACGCTAAGAATATTTTTTTCATTTTTCGTTTAATTTATTTAGGTATTTAATGAATAATGCAAGGAACACTATGCATAGTAGTGCAGCTACACCATAACCTATGTATGGTGGCATACCGAGTGCGTTTTTAGCAACTATGATATATGCTGAACATACTGCAGTCATAAGTAATGCTGGAATCAATGTGATGAGATAACATTTCTTCTCTTTTGCCAGATATACAGTGAGTGTCCATAGTGTAAAAACAGCAAGTGTCTGATTAGCCCATCCAAAGTAGCCCCATATTACGCCAAATCCTTCGCTATTTTCCATTTGCCATACAAGTACTGCTATAGTGATAAGGAACAGCGGAATGCTTATCATAAGTCGTTTTGCTATAGTTTTTTGTTCCGCGCCCAGCCATTCTGCAATAATCAGGCGAGCAGAGCGTAGTGCTGTATCACCGCTTGTTATAGGTGCGGCCACCACACCAAGCATAGCCAAGATGCCTCCTGCTACGCCAAGCCAGTTGTTGCATACGAGATTAACCACCACTGGAGCACCTGTAGCAAATCCATTAGCACCTTCCATGATATCACATCCTGCTTCCGGCTTTCCATAAAAGAAATAAGCAGCAACAGTGGCCCATATCAAGGCAACAATCCCCTCTGTTATCATTGAACCGTAGAAGATAGGACGTCCCATCTTCTCATTTTTTATACATCGAGCCATCAATGGGCTTTGCGTGGCATGGAAACCACTGATAGCACCACAAGCAATGGTTATAAATAAACAAGGGAATATGTCATCTGTGAATGTATCTGGGTGCAGGGAATTACCAAGATTCGTAAATCCTGCATCCCATAACTCCGGCAAGTCATACCAGCGTATGAATAGCACTACCATGAGTGCTGCTGCCATAAATAGCAGAGAGAAAGCAAATAAAGGGTAAATCTTGCCTATTATTTTATCTACAGGCAACATTGTGGCAATAACGTAGTATGTAAAAATAAGTATTATCCATAGCAAACCGTTACCAAACATACTTGTCAATATGTCTGCTGGACTTTTTACAAATACAGCTCCCACAAGAATGAGCAAAAGTACTGTAAAAACCAACATTATTTTTTTTACGCCATTACCAAGATATTTACCTACTAATTCTGGTAGTCCTGCACCTTTATTACGCATACTGAGCATACCGCTAAGGTAGTCGTGGGTTGCACCTGCGAATATGCAGCCGAGAACAATCCACAGATAGGCTACAGGCCCGAACTTTGCGCCCATTATTGCACCAAATATAGGTCCTGTGCCAGCAATATTGAGAAATTGAATCATGAAAATTTTCCAGCCTGGAAGTACTATATAATCTACTCCATCAGCTTTCTCGATAGCAGGTGTTATGCGCTCTGCATCAGGGGAAAAGATGCGTTCTACAAATCTGCCATATACGAAATATCCGCATATTAGCAGTACAAGGCTTATTAAAAAGGTGAACATCTTGTATTTTTGTTTTTGAGATTGAATGTGTATATTTTGTGCAAAATTACGAAAAAAATTTGTAACAGCCAAAAATAATAGGTAACTTTGCACGTTGAAATGAAGAATTTATTTATTTTTATATTTTTTAGCGTTGTCTTTTCAAATAGACTTCTGGCTGTAGAACGCCTTTTTATGCCCAATGGCGAATTTCCCAAATACGAAGTGCGTGCGGTTTGGCTTACTACAATCGGTGGCTTGGACTGGCCCCATTCCTTTGCTCATGATGGACTGGGCATTGAAGCGCAGCAAAGGGAATTGTGTAATATACTTGATAGTTATGTAGAGGCAGGGTTCAATACAGTGCTTCTGCAAACTCGCGTGCGTGGTACAGTCATTTACCCATCGCAATTAGAACCATGGGAAGGAAGCGTGTCAGGGCAGCCAGGACGGTCGCCAGGTTATGACCCTTTGGAGTATGCAGTCAATGAATGTCATCGTCGTGGACTTAAGATTCATGCTTGGGTGGTAACAATTCCATTGGGTAAATGGAACGGAGCGGGCTGCAACAATGTAAAGCGTTTGTTGCCGAAATTAGTAAAAAAGGTTGGTGATGAGGGCTTTATGAATCCCGAAGTCGAAGGGACTGGAGATTATATTGCACGAATATGCAAAGAAATCACATCACGTTATGATATTGATGGCATACACCTTGATTACATACGTTATCCTGATGCTTGGGGGAAAATTTCTAATCGTGACAAGGCTCGCAATAATATTACAAATATCGTAAAACGTGTTTTTGATGTAGTAAAGACTGAAAAACCGTGGGTAGTAATGAGTTGTTCGCCTGTAGGGAAGTATGCGGATACGCGAAGAGCTCGCTCACGTGGCTGGAATGCACGAGATGCAGTATGTCAAGATGTAGATTTATGGATGAAAAATGGTTGGATGGATATGATTTTTCCGATGATGTATTTCAACGGAGATAACTTCTATCCGTTTGTAGTGGACTGGAAAGAACGCTGTGGTGATAAAACAGTAGTGCCAGGATTGGGTATTTATTTCATGCATAAAAATGAAAAAAACTGGCCACTTGATGTTATAACACGCGAGATGCAAGTGTGTCGTGGGTTAGGATTAGGCTCGTGTTTTTTTAGGTCTAAATTCTTCACAGACAACACTAAAGGATTATTTGATTACACAAAAACTTCATATTCACCATACATTTCACTAACTTCTTTAAAGGATAACCAACAAACAGGTAATATAAAGCAACCTTATGATTTGCATTTTTCAAAGGGAAATGATGGACAGATATATCTTGTATGGAATTGCGATGAACTGAGCAATGTTGAAAATGGTACAAACACCGTGTCAGATAGTGCTGTCAAGTACAATGTTTATGGCTCTTGTGATGAGTTCGTTGACTGTAATGATGTACGAAACCTGCTCTTGAGTGAGTATTCGGAAAGGAGTATCAAATTGCCAGAATTGGGACTTGTACGAAACTTTGCCGTGACGGCGATAGACCGTTATGGTAATGAATCGCTGCCTGTTAGACTGCGAAATCAAGCAGGTAATACCAAGAATTCCGTGTCTGATACCACAAATAATATGCTTAAATGTGACGGGAAGTATGTGTATATCAATGACGAAGATATATCGTGTGGTGATCTGATAGAAATCCAAACGTTGCAAGATGGCGTAAGTGTGGTAAGGATAGTACGCGATATTCAAGGATATAAGACTGTAGATGTTTCTTCACTCAGAGCGTCTCACTATAAAATATATACTGTGTCACGCAAAGGATATAAGCATCTTGTCGGTCATTTCTATCGACATCTATAATTTGTAACTCCGTATAAATATCCTACTGAATTTCAAATAGATAATACATGCACAGTAATCTGATAGCGATTACTGTGTAATTGCATTGCTTTTACATTGTAATCAGATACTGATTGCAATGTAATTTGCACCTGATTACATTGCAGTTTATGAATGATACTGAAACAGATGATTATAGGTTTTTGAGGATAAATTTTGTGTATGTGAATAATTTTTAGTAACTTTGCACCTCAAAACAACATCTATAGGAAATAAAATGATAACAGTAACCAATCTCGCTATTCAGTTTGGTAAGCGAGTCCTCTACAAAGATGTGAACTTGAAGTTCACTCCTGGAAACATCTATGGTATCATTGGTGCCAATGGCGCTGGTAAATCAACATTGCTTCGTGCTATCAGTGGTGAGTTGGAAGCCAATAAAGGGACAATAGAACTCGGTCCTGGTGAGCGTTTGTCTGTGCTTGAACAGGACCATTTCAAGTATGATGATTGCACGGTTATGAATACTGTGCTTATGGGACATACTCCACTTTGGGAAAACATGCAGGAGCGTGATGCCTTGTATTCTAAACCTGAAATGACAGAGGAAGACGGAGTACGTGCTGCAGAGTTAGAGGAAAAATTTGCAGAGATGGATGGTTGGAATGCAGAGAGCGATGCTGCACAATTACTATCAGGACTGGGCATTAAGGAGGCTTCTCATTACTCTATGATGTCAGAACTATCGAATAATGAAAAGGTACGTGTAATGATGGCTAAGGCTTTGTTCGGTAATCCTGACAATCTGTTGCTTGACGAGCCTACAAACGACCTTGACTTGGATACAGTACAGTGGTTGGAGGAATATTTGTCAAATGTAGAGCAGACGGTTCTCGTTGTGTCACACGACCGTCACTTCCTTGATGCAGTTTCTACACAAACCGTTGACATAGACTTCGGTAAAGTTACAATGTTTGCCGGCAACTACTCTTTCTGGTATGAGTCAAGCCAGTTAGCTTTGCGTCAGGCACAGAATCAGAAAGCAAAGGCTGAGGAGAAACGTAAAGAGCTTGAAGAGTTCATACGTCGTTTCTCTGCAAATGTGGCAAAATCAAAGCAGACCACTTCACGCAAAAAAATGCTTGAGAAACTCAATGTGGAAGAGATACAGCCCTCAACGAGAAAATATCCAGGCATAATCTTCCAAATGGAACGTGAGCCAGGAAACCAGATACTTGAGGTAGAGGGATTGAAGGCTGTAGAAGAGGACGGTACGGTATTATTTGATAACGTATCGTTTAATATAGAAAAAGGACAGAAGACAGTCTTCCTTTCGCATAATCCAAAGGCTATGACGGCTCTGTTTGAGATAATTAACGGTAACCGTAAACCTGATGCGGGTACATACAAGTGGGGAGTTACAATAACAACTGCTTATCTGCCACTTGATAATACTGCATTCTTTGATACAGACTTGAATCTCGTAGATTGGTTGTCACAATATGGTCCTGGTAATGAAGTGGCAATGAAAGGTTTCCTCGGTCGTATGCTTTTCAAGCAAGAAGAGGTGGAAAAGAAAGCACGCGTACTCTCTGGTGGTGAAAAAATGCGTTGTATGATAGCACGTATGCAGCTCAAAAATGCTAACTGCCTTATATTGGACACACCTACCAATCACCTTGATTTGGAGTCGATTCAAGCGTTTAATAATAATCTGATATCCTTCAAGGGAAATATATTATTTGCTTCACATGACCACGAATTTATAAATACGGTGGCTGATCGTATTATAGAATTGACACCCAAAGGAACCATAGACAAACTGATGACATATGATGACTATATCTATGATGAAGCCATAAAAGCACAGAAAGAGCAAATGTATAATTAAAGAATAGCACGACATCGTGTTATGTTGGCACGCTTATTGTATATATGCGTGCCAACAATGTTTATATATTTAGACAAAACATGAAAAAGGAAGAAATAAACACAGTGAAGAGTGAAGATATGAATGAGAACGTCAGTGAGGAACTTAACAAAGAACCTCAAGCAGAAGAGACTGGTACTGAGACAGAAGTAAAGCACGAAGATGTCGTTGCAGATGAGAATAACGACGAAGGAAAGACAGAAGGAGAAAAGGCAGAAGAAAAAGACCCGCTTGATATTGCTTTGGCAGAGATAGAAGAACTTAAAAAACAAGCATTATATAAGCAGGCTGAATTCGATAACTATCGTAAGCGTACTTTGAAAGAGAAGGCAGACCTTATATTGTCTGGCGGTGAAAAAACCATTACTGCCATTTTGCCTGTACTTGATGATTTTGAAAGAGCGCTTGCCGATAATAGTGAAGATCCTGTTGCCATTCGTAAAGGTATGCAACTAATCTTTAATAAATTCTGCAAAACACTTGAAAGTTTGGGCGTGAAGAAGATAGAAACTGAAAACGCTGACTTCAATGTTGATTATCATGAGTCTGTAGCTCTCGTTCCTGGGATGGGAGAGGACAAGAAAGGTAAAGTGATAGATTGTATTCAGACAGGATATACGCTTAACGACAAAGTAATACGTTTTGCTAAAGTAGCTGTAGGACAGTAATTAAGGAGAAAAATATGGCTAAAAGAGATTACTATGAGGTACTTGGCGTTGACAAGAAAGCCAGTGCAGCTGACATAAAGAAGGCATATCGTAAGATTGCTATAAAATATCACCCTGACAGACAGGGTGACAAGAGTGATGCAGAGAAAAAAGAGGCAGAAGAAAAGTTTAAGGAAGCAGCAGAAGCATACGCTGTATTATCAGACGAACAAAAGCGCCAGCAGTATGACCAATTCGGTTTTGACGGACCTAATATGGGAGGTGGTTTTGGAGGAGCTGGCTTTGATATAAATGATATACTCAATTCTGTATTTGGTAGTGGCTTCAATTTTGGTGGAGGCGGCTTCGGAGACTTCTTCGGCGGAGGCGGCAGACGTAGCGGACACCAAGTGCATCGTGGCAGTGACCTTCGTCTGAAGGTTAGACTGAACCTGCAAGAAGTGGCTACGGGTGTCACAAAAAAGTTTAAAGTACGCAAGGATGTCGTATGCGACAAGTGTCAAGGAAGTGGTGCGGCTGATGGTTCTGGTACAGAAACTTGTAAGACTTGTCATGGCAGTGGATATGTGGTTACTACCCAGCGTAGCATACTTGGCATGATGCAGACACAGAGCGTGTGCCCAACTTGTAACGGAGAAGGAAGGGTTGTGAAGAATAAATGCACGAAATGTAATGGCGATGGTGTCGTGCGAGGTGAGGAAATCGTAGAAATCAACATACCTGCCGGAGTACAGGACGGCATGGTCGTGAATGCTCCAGGTAAGGGTAATGCGGGTAAGCGTGGCGGTGTACCAGGAGATATAAAGGTGTTTGTAGAAGAAGAGGCAAATGATACGTTTATTCGTGATGGACGTGACCTTATATACAACTTGACACTTGATTTCCCGACTGCTGCACTTGGCGGTGATGTGAACATTCCAAGTATTGATGGATCTAAGTTTAAGGTAAAGATTGAGCCTGGTACTCAGCCTGGAAAAACTCTGCGTTTGCGTGGTAAGGGATTGCCCTCAGTACAAGGATATGGTTACGGTAATGGAGACATACTCGTAAATATCAATGTATTTGTACCTACATCCTTGTCAAAGGATGAGAAAAATGCACTTGAGAAACTTCGTAACTCTGATAATTTCAAGAGTGATGGAAGTAGTAAAGACAACTTCTTCAATAAGTTCCGCAGTTATTTTAGTTGATGCTTTATCATGATGAATTATAATCAGACGATAGATTATCTTTACAACGCAGCGCCTGCCTTCGAGAAGGTGGGCGCTGGTGCTTATAAGGAAGGATTGAGTAATACGCTTGCGCTGGATGAGCATTTCAATCATCCACATAGGAAGTTTCATACCATACATGTAGCTGGTACTAACGGAAAAGGGTCTGTTTCTCATACTCTTGCGGCTCTGCTACAGGCTGCTGGACACAGGGTTGGTCTCTATACTTCGCCACACCTTGTGGATTTCTGTGAGCGTATAAGAATAAATGGACAACCGATAGAAAAACAGTATGTGGTAAATTTCGTTGAGCAGGAGCGTGACTTTTTTGAACCATTATCTCCATCATTTTTCGAACTAACAACAGCTATGGCATTCAAGTATTTCGCTGAGAACAACGTTGACATAGCTGTCATTGAAGTAGGGCTGGGAGGAAGACTTGACTGTACTAATATTATAACACCATTGTTAAGTGTCATTACAAATATCAGTTTTGATCATGTAGGATTTTTAGGTGACACATTGGCAAAAATAGCAAGGGAAAAAGCTGGAATAATAAAATACAATGTTCCTGTTATTGTAGGCGAGTATAATAAAGATACACGTGAGGTTTTTGAAGAAGTGGCTTCAAAGAATAATTCTCATATTGTGTTTGCTTCTGATTGTCAATATGTCATATCAAGTAGTGTCAATACTGACACGTTGGGTAGAGATTATATAACACGATGTTTTGGACATTTGTATGGTGAACTTGGTGGGGATTATCAAGAAAAAAATATAAATACTTTCCTGAATTGTCTTATCCCTCTTGCAAAGGTTATGAAAAAAGCACATATTCCAATAATACTAAATAATAGAAAACCTTTGGATTGTGTTAAAGATGCGTTAGGCAATGTATGTCGTATGACAGGTTTAATGGGACGGTGGCAGAAGATAAACTCCTCACCACTTGTGATATGTGATACTGGACATAATCTAGCAGGATGGGAGTATTTGTCAAAGCAGATAGCATTGACAACAAAATCACACGGGCATCTGCATATCGTCTTTGGAATGGTGGATGATAAGGATATTGTGTCAGTATTAAATCTGCTACCAGTTGAAGCATCATACTATTTTACGCAGGCAAGTACACATAGGGCTATTCCTGTCGAGCGTTTATGTAATATAGCTTTAAATTGCGGTCTGCATGGTTCTGGGTATAATAGCGTAAAAGATGCGTATGCAGCAGCTCTTGTCAATGCCAATGCCAATGATTTTATTTTTGTAGGCGGTAGCAGTTATGTAGTAGCAGACTTAATGGAGGCACTGAAAAATAATTAAGGCACTATAAACTAAGTAAATAACTTGTTATTTGTCACATAAAAATAATAGAGCAAGAAACAATGATTTGTTTCTTGCTCTGTTTTTATTTTATATCTTTTGGAAATCTATTAGTACACGTGCTAGTTCCGTATCTTCATCATTTTGTTGTCGTACAAGTCTGAAGTAAAAGCGGTTGTTTTCTCCTTCTGTATAGTAAATTCGTACCGTGTCGCCCCAATGTCCTTCTGCAACGTATGCTATCTCTATACGATGCAATTGATTACTCAGAAAGAATTCTGGTGAAAAAGTGTTGAGTACATGGTCTATATAGCGCATGGAATTAAGATGACCATTAACATCCAAATCTCCATAAAGCACGCGAAAATCAGTATATTCTGTCATTTCTGGCGTTTTTACGCGTGATACATCCTTGATAGGACATTCCTTCTCTGGATAAAGGTAATCCTTAATCTTTCCTTCGTTGACAGCAAGAATGTCTTGAGGTTCACGTGTGTTGGTATCAATCATAGCCCAGATACTCTTAGCATATCCATACGTTTTCTTCCCGTCTTCTGAGCAAATAGCCCAATTTCGTTTGGTAAAGAACTTCATAGCACTCTCTACCCACGTTTCTATGAAGAAATGCTCATGCTCCTGTGGAATATCTTCGAGTTCTATTGCTAAGCGTGATAGAACCCAAGTCTTATTTTGAGTCCAAAGATATGTCATTCCAAATCCACGTTCTGTTGAATGCATATCAGAGGCATTTAGCAAGTCGTTTCCTAAATGTCCTATACACATTTTTTTCAGGAAGTCGCAGTGGAAAGCATCTGCTGAGGTATGGTATAGAGGTGTTGTCTTTGAATCAGTCATTGTTCTGTTCGTTTTTATTTTATATAATCAACTGAAAAATCCAAGTAATGTACCTGCAGCAACTGCTGATCCTATTACTCCTGCAACATTTGGTCCCATGGCATGCATAAGAAGATAATTATGACGGTCATATTCTAAACCAAGATTATTAGAGATACGCGCCGCCATAGGCACTGCGCTAACACCAGCATTACCTATCAATGGATTTATTTTATTATCGCTACGTAGGAACAAGTTCATCACCTTAACGAATAATACGCCACTTGCTGTCGCTATGATAAATGCAAAAGCGCCGAGGGCGAAAATCTTAATTGTGTCTATGGTGAGGAACTCTGACGCCTGTGTAGAACATCCAACCGTCAGGCCCAACAAAATCACTACAATATCATTAAGTGCATTTGATGCTGTCTTGGCTAATCGAGATGTTTTTCCACTTTCTCTCAGTAAGTTACCAAAGAATAACATTCCTAATAAAGGAAGACCTGATGGAACGATAAAAGTGGTTAGTAATAGACCTATAATAGGAAACAGAATACGTTCTGTCTGTGACACCTTTCTGCCAGGCTTCATACGAATGACGCGTTCCTTTTTTGTCGTTAACAGACGCATAACGAAGGGTTGTATAACGGGAACGAGTGCCATATATGAATATGCACAAACTGTTACGGCTCCCATGAGAGCAGGACATAGTTTGCCAGAGAGAAATATAGCGGTAGGTCCGTCAGCTCCTCCTATAATAGCGATGCTTGCAGCCTGATTTGGAGCAAAACCAAGAGCAAGTGCAGTCATATATGCTCCGAATATACCAAATTGCGCAGCTGCTCCAATTAGAACAAGTTTCGGGTTACTGATAAGAGCTGAGAAATCAGTCATGGCACCAATGCCGAGAAATACGAGTGGGGGATACCAGCCGCCCTTTACTCCTTGATAGAAGATATTCAATACAGAGTTTTTCTCATATAATCCAATCTCCAAGCCTGCATCAATCTTGAATGGTATGTTTCCAAGAATTATTCCTAATCCTATGGGAACAAGCAATAAAGGTTCGAAGTCTTTTTTTATGGCAAGCCATATCAATAGAGCTCCCACGCATATCATGATGATATTTCCCCATGATGCATTGGCAAAGCCAGTATATGACAGAAATTCATTTAGGTTATTTATAATAAAGTCGGTCATAATTATTAATAATTTAAGAATTAATAATTAATTGTTTCCTTGGTGTAGAAGAAAAAACTTTATGCAATAGTAACGAGAACAGTTCCCTCCATGACAGCATCTCCAGTGTTTACCATTACAGATGTTACTGTTCCTGCAGTTTCTGTCTCTACATTGTTTTGCATTTTCATGGCTTCAAGCACAACTACGGTATCTCCTGCAGCGACAGCGTCGCCTACTTTTACGGACACAGAAGTGATTGTTCCAGGAAGCGGAGAACAAACCTTTGTTCCTTCACCTGCTTTGACTGGAGTTGGTGTGGTGTTTTTTTGAACTTCACCAGTTACAGGTGCTGCTTGAGGTTTTATAGACTTAGGTCTATTTAACTGTTTTCCTGTGGAAATTGGTTGTTTCAATTCAACCTCAAAGTCTGTACCATTTACACTTACGTGTGCAATAGTTCCTTCTATATCCTTGATGTTTACCTCGTAGTCAACACCTTGTATCGTATAGTTATATCTTGCCATAATATTAAAGGTTTTAAGTATTTTGTAATTCTAACAGGTGTCTTATTTGTTAAACTCACTATGCATATGTTCGTTCCATATCGTATGATGTGGTTTTATAGATATCACTCCAGATTCGATGTCGTGCATATCGTCTGCATATTGTCTTAACGCCATTGCTATTACAGCGATATAGATTTCCTTGTCTCGACCACGTGTTTCGAAGCCATCCTGTAGGATGTTGGTAGTAACGTGTCTTACCTTTTCTATTTTTTTTGCAGTCTGTATGACAGGTTTTATTGGTTGATGACTAGCCAGTTTGCTGCGTCTGTCAGCTATCCAGCCAAATACGAGGAAGAAAATATAGAGCAATGCAAGGCACATAAAAACTATGCCCATACACAAAAGACTGATACCGAAGCCATGAGGATCGTCAATCTTCAGTTGATCGCTCTTAGAAGATAATGTTATGAAAATCAACTGCAACATAGGAGTACAATTAGTTGTGCTGTGAATATACGTAAAAACATGCTTAAAGGATACACAGTCGAGTAGCCTATAGCAGGTGCATCTTTTGAACAACTTGCGTTAGCATAAGCCAGAGCAGGAGGGTCAGTGGTGGAACCAGCAAGCATACCCATAATTGTGAAATAATTAAACTTGTAGATTTTGCGAGCTACAGTACCAACTATCAATATAGGTATGATGGTAATAAGGAAACCTGTCAACACATACATTAGTCCGTCGCCCTCTACAACTGTGTTCACGAAGTTTGCTCCAGCCTTAATGCCTACACTTGCCAAAAACAGAACCAAACCGATCTCACGCAACATTAGATTTGCAGATGTCGTGGTATAGGTAACAAGATGCATTTTATATCCGAAGCGTCCTATCAATATTGCGATAATCAATGGTCCGCCTGCAATACCGAGTTTCAGTGGGATAGGAATACCAGGCACTGCAAATGGCAGACTACCGAAGATTATACCAAGGATTATACCAACGAAAATTGTGGCGATGTTAGGATGGTCAAGTCGTTTGATAGCATTTCCCAATACAGAAGAAACGCGGTTTACAGAAACTTGATCACCTACGACCATCAGTTTGTCACCGACCTGCAGAGGCAGGTTTGAGCGTGCAAATATATCCATCCCTTGACGTGTTATGCGAGTAACATTGACTCCATATACACTGGAGAAATGAAGCTTAGCAAGCGTTTTGCCGTTAATCTCTGGTTTTGTGATTAATATACGACGGCTTATCATCTGCTTAGTCTTCTCCTGCTCTGCAAATTCTGGTACTATAATCTCGTGACCGATGAATGCCTGCACAGCTTCAGCGTCCTGCTCTGAGCATACAATGTAGATTTTATCTTCTTTCTCAAGTGTAGTACTGCTCTTTGGTATGATGAGTTGTCCGTCTCTAAGTATGCGTGAGCAAACGAAGTCACGTTTCATAAAATCATGTATCTCAAGCATTGTATGTCCTGCCAAGAACTGATTTTCAACAATAAGGTGCATCAGATGTGGCTTCGTTGCGTCATTCACTTCGAGAGCATCAAGAGCATCTTCTTCGTTTTGAAGTTTAACCCTGCAGATATATCTTATAGCTATAGTACCTCCTATTATGCCCAAGACGCCGAGCGGATATGCACAAGCATAACCGTTGGCAATTGTAGGAGTATTGCTCCCCATTATTGAACCCAAGGCCTCTTGAGCTGCACCAAGACCAGGGGTATTTGTCACTGCACCGTAAAGCACGCCAATCATCATTGGCAAATTCTCAGGCTTGCTTGTGTCAAAGAACATAAAATAACAGGCAAACATTATTGCGATATTCAACACTATGACTGATGCTGCCAATATATTTAGCGTTACACCGCCCTCTTTAAAGTTAGAGAAAAAGCCCGGACCTACCTGCAGTCCTATCATGAATACAAACAGAATAAGTCCGAAATCCTGCATGAAAGTCAATGTAGAGAGTGGAGCAGTGAAACCTATGTGACCAGCTAAGATACCAGCGAACAGCACGAATGTCACACCGAGTGAAATACCTCCAATTTTAATCTTTCCGAGATATACACCTAATGAAATAACAACAGCATACAGCAAAGCTATGTGAGCCATGCTCTCGCTGTTAGTGAATAAAGAAAATAACCAATCCATTGTGTAGTTTTTCAAGTAATTTACAATGTGCAAAGTTACAAATAATAAATCGTAATGACAAACTTTTATCGTAAAATAATCTTTTATATGCAATTTTTATTGTAATTTTGTATCCCATAAGTAACAAATATATCAACGTGGCAACTATAAATAAATATATACTGACGACATCGTTTGTTGCTGTGTGTTGTGTGCAGGCATTTGCGCAAACCGAAGAACATTCGCTTGAAGAGATAGAAGTAGTGTCTCATCATACGTTTTCTGATATCATCCCAGTACAGACACTTGGCGGTGAGAGGCTTGAGAAATTAAACGCCCTCAACGTAGCTGATGCACTGCGTTATTTCTCAGGCATGCAGGTGAAGGACTACGGAGGTGTGGGTGGTATTAAAACTGTCAATATACGTTCTATGGGCAGTCAGCATCTCGGAATCTACTATGATGGCATCGAACTGGGTAATGCTCAAAATGGTCAGATAGATCTCGGACAATTCTCGCTCGACAATGTGGAGAGTGTATCTCTGTATAATGGGCAAAAGAGTTCATTGATGCAGACTGCTTCTGATTACGGCAATGCCGGTAGCGTATATATACGTACACGAGTACCACATTTTGAAGTCGGGAAGAATAACCATTTCCGTGGAGGCATAAAGTATGGTTCGAGTAATATGCTGCGAGTGTCGGCGCTCTATGAGCATAAGTTTTCAGAACGTCTTAACGTGTCATTAAACCTTGGTACACTTACATCAAACGGAAGATACGATTTCCGCTATCGTCGTTATACTATTTCAGGCGAGTTAGCATACGATACTACTGCGGTCAGACAGAATGGCGATGTGCAGTCAATACGCATCGAAGGCAATGTGAATGGTTTGCTTAATCGAGGTTCATGGAGTTTAAAAGGCTATACTTATCAGTCAGGACGTGGAATTCCTGGAGCTATAGTTAACAATGTGTGGAAGCGCGGAGAGCGCCAGACTGATGGTAACACGTTCTTTCAAGGCACATGGCAAGAGGATATAGGTAGTGCTTATTCCTTCCGAGTATTGGCAAAATATGCCAACTATCGTACTCACTATGCAAATCGTGATACAACTACCATGCTTGTTGATAATCATTATACGCAGCAAGAGGCCTATGTTAGCACAACGCATTGCGTGCAGTTTTTCAAGTGGCTTTCTGCCTCAATGGCATACGACATGAGGTGGTCAGGCCTGACTTCTGATGCGTATGCTTGTCCGGAACCTCAGAGATGGACTCATCTCATAAGCCTTGCCACGGCAGTATCACTGCATAGATTTAGTGCACAGGCATCTATTTTATATAACAATACGCGTGATAAAGGTCGTGCATCAGCTACAGGAGTTACTCCAGTAGGCGTAATGTCTGACATAAGCCGCTTTACGCCTGCTTTGTTCCTGAATTATTATATCACCCGTGACAAATCGCTATCCGTACGAGGCTACATGAAGAATTCTTTCCGAATGCCAACCTTCAACGACCTGTATTATGCAGAAATGGGAAATTCAAACCTTACGCCAGAGAAGGCATCGCAATACGATCTCGGCATAAGATACACGATTGCACGTAAACAATGGACCTTAACGGCAACGGCTGATGCATATTATAATAATGTGAAGGATAAGATAATAGCCTATCCCAAGGGACAGCAATTTCGTTGGACGATGCTTAATCTGGGCGTGGTTCATATAACTGGTGTAGATGCAGAGACCGATGTAACATACGAAACTTTACCTATTTATGGGAATCCGTTAAAGTGTTCGTTGCGATTACAATATACATTTCAGAAATCAATAGACGTAACAGACAACCAGGATTCATACTACCGCCATCAGATACCGTACACACCTCGTCACAGCGGTTCTGTTATTTTCAATGCAGATTGGAAGCATTTTTCTTTTAATTACTCCTTTGTATATACAGGCGAGCGCTACAGTCTGCAGGACAATATTGCCGTAAACCACCTTGAACCATGGTACACTTCAGATATGTCATTGTCATACAGCATGGCTGTGGCGCGTACGCAACTGAGACTGACGCTTGAAGTAAATAACATCTTTGCTCAGGATTATGATGTGATACTCAATTATCCTATGCCTCAGCGTACGTATGCTATTTCCTTAGATGTCAGGCTATAACATGCAATGTGGTTTAATAAAAAAGAGCAAAGATTAGCCATGATTATATTTCATCAAAGTATCTGAAATGTAAAAGCAATGCTTTTAGGGAGTAATCAGATAGAGATTACTGTGTAATATGATAGTGATTAGGAGGTAATCGGATAGCGATTGTAATTCACTATATTACTGCATAAAACTTGCGTAATTGAATTCTTTTTAGTAACTTTGCTAACAAAATGAATAGATACCATACACACACACTTGGCAATGGACTGCGCATAGTATGGCTGGAGCATGACTGTGAGGTAGCATATTGCGGATATGCCCTAAGGGCTGGCACGCGTGATGAACGCACGGAAGCGGGAGAAGGCGGATTGGCGCATTTCTGCGAACACATGACCTTTAAGGGTACGCAGCGGCGCAGTTCGCTACAAGTGATAAACACGCTCGAACGAATAGGAGGCGAACTGAATGCTTTTACGGCAAAAGAGGAAACGGTATATTATGCAGCAGTGTTAAAGCAATACTTTAACCGTGCGGTGGATTTACTTACAGACATAGTGTTCTACAGCATATACCCCGACCAAGCTGCAGACAAGGAAAAAGAAGTGGTATGCGACGAGATAGAGAGTTATAATGACTCGCCTGCCGAACTAATATATGACAAATTTGAGGACTGTATATTCAAGGGTACAAGTCTTGGTCATAGCATACTTGGGGAGCAGAATAACGTGCGTAGTTTTACAGGTGATAACTGCCGAATATTTACTGAGCGCATGTACATACCAGAGAATGCCGTGTTTTACGTTGTGGGCGACATTGACTTCTTTAAACTCGTTAAGAAGCTTGAAGTATTGACCAAACCAATACAGCGCAACATAACATATACTAAGCCCTTACAGTCTTGCATTACTAAGGAAGAAATGCACTCAGAAGTTCTGACACTCAACCATAGTACGCACCAAGGCCACTTGATGCTCGGCACAACCATAACAAAAGATATTGGTCGATGGCGCACACCACTATTTCTCACGAACAATATAATCGGTGGTCCAAGCATGAACTCGCGCCTCAATGTGTCACTGCGCGAACGTCGCGGATTGGTCTATACAGTAGAAAGCATGGTGACAACTTATACAGACGCACTGGTATGGTCGGTTTACCTCGGTTGCGACAAGCATGACATCGAAAAATGCAGTCGATTGGTGCTGAACGAAATGCATCGACTGCAGCGTTCACCACTTTCAGCGTCAATGCTGGCATCTGCCAAGAAACAGATAAAAGGACAGATGGCACTGGCAGCACAAAACAAGGAGAGCTTCGCCATTGATATGGCAAAATATTATCTGCATTACGGAGAATTGCGTGACAACACTACTTTGTTTGAAGAGATAGACCGTGTGACGGCAGATGACATTCATACTCTAATGAACACGTGGCTTGCTGATGAAAGAATGACTAAGGTTATTATACAATAATGTACAGATGCTGTCATAAAGTATTGATATAGAATGAAAAACGAGTTTAAACTTATATCAAAATACCAACCCACTGGCGACCAGCCAGCAGCTATTGAACAGCTTGTTGATGGTGTGAGGCGTGGCGACAAGGCACAAGTATTGTTGGGTGTGACAGGTTCTGGCAAGACCTTCACTATGGCCAATGTCATACAGCAGGTAGGACGACCAGCATTGATACTATCACACAACAAGACACTCGCAGCTCAGCTGTATGAGGAAATGAAAGCCTTCTTCCCTGAGAATGCAGTGGAATACTATGTGTCTTATTATGATTATTACCAGCCAGAATCATATCTGCCAGCATCAGACACGTACATAGAGAAAGACCTATCCATAAATGAGGAGATAGACAGACTTCGCCTTTCCGCAGTGTCGGCACTATTGTCAGGGCGCAGAGATGTGATAGTAGTCAGTTCCGTGTCGTGCATATACGGTATGGGAGGACCTACCACGATGCAGGGTAGCATTATATCCATAAAGCGTGGGCAGCGCATAGAGCGCAATGATTTTCTCAGAAAACTTGTAGAGGCTTTATATGTACGCAACGATATCGCACTCGAACGAGGGGAATTCCGTGTAAAAGGAGACACCGTAGATATTGCTATGGCATACTCGGAGCGTGTGCTAAGGGTTGTGTTCTGGGATGACGAGATTGATACGATAGAGGAAATAGATAGCGTAACTTACCATCGTTTGGAGTCGTTTGACGAATATCAGATATTCCCTGCTACGCTTTTTGTTACGACGAAAGAGCAACAGACATGTGCGGTAAGACAGATACAAGACGACCTCATAGCGCAGATTGATTACTTTAAAAGTATCGGCGATGACATTAAGGCACAGCGTATTAAAGAGCGAGTAGAGTATGATTTAGAGATGATAAAGGAACTTGGGCACTGTTCGGGCATTGAAAACTATTCGCGATACTTCGACGGTCGCCAACCAGGCGAACGCCCTTACTGTTTGTTAGACTTCTTTCCTGATGATTTCCTAATGCTTATAGATGAAAGCCACGTGTCTGTTCCACAAATAAGGGCAATGTATGGAGGAGACCGTTCGCGTAAGCAAAACCTCGTAGAGTATGGCTTTCGTCTGCCAGCTGCATTCGATAATCGACCTCTGCGTTTTGAGGAGTTTGAGGAGATGACACACCAGATTATCTATGTTTCAGCAACTCCTGCTGAATACGAATTAGAGGCTGCAGGCGGTGTGGTGGTAGAACAGGTAATCAGACCAACGGGGTTGCTTGACCCTCCGATAGAAGTACGACCCACGGAAAATCAGATTGACGACCTACTTGAAGAGATAAATAGAAGAGCAGTGAGACACGAAAGAGTGCTTGTAACTACACTTACCAAGCGAATGGCGGAGGAGTTGACTGAGTATCTACTCAATCACGGTGTGAAGACAAATTACATACATTCTGATGTCACCACGCTTGACCGCGTACAGATACTCAGCGACTTGCGTGCAGGAGTGTATGATGTGCTTGTTGGTATTAACCTGTTACGTGAGGGACTTGACCTGCCAGAGGTGTCGCTTGTAGCCATACTCGATGCTGACAAAGAAGGATTTCTGCGCTCTCACCGCAGTCTTACGCAGACAGCAGGACGTGCTGCGAGAAACGTTGACGGCAAGGTGATAATGTATGCCGACGTGATAACTGAAAGTATGCAAATGACCATAGATGAAACCGAGCGTCGCCGACAGAAACAAATAGCATACAATGAAGCGAATGGTATCGTTCCTCAGCAAATTAGCAAGGCCATAAACCGGAAGAGTATAGCACGCGTAAACAAAAATGAGGAAACACTTGCAAAACTGAAGATGAACGGCCGTGCAGATGGTCCGATAACCACGGCATCACCAGTAGGTGCCAACAAGCCTGTACCTTACATTGAACCAGAAAATGGGTATGGTGCAATGGCGGCAGAACCTGTAATAAGCCACATGAGCAAAGAACAGATAGAAAAGGCAATTGCAACGGCTACCGAGCGTATGAAGGAGGCCGCCAAGAACCTTGATTTCATGCTTGCAGCGCGCTATAGAGATGAAATAATAGCACTGCAAGAGTTGCATAAGTGAAAAATATTTTGTAACTTTGCGCTCGTGAATCAGCCATAAACATAAAAATGAAATCATCTTTAACCATCATTGTGTCACTCTTCATCGCATTGACTGCCACATGTCATGCGCAGGGAGTGAGGCACTCAAAGGTGGGAGACAGGCTCGTTTTGAAAAATGCCTTGACCCTTGAACTTATTACTAAGCACCAGAATTTCAATTGGAACGATAGGGCTACCATCGACGGCGACATCAGTTCGCCCAAATCCGTAAAGTTCCGTCCTGACGGAAAGAAATACTATGTCAATTCACTTGAAGGTGGACGCACGGTAGTATATGATGCAAATACCAACAAGAAAATAAAGGTCATAAAGCACATATTCAATGGTAACGAAACAGAACTGTGGGCAAAGCCAAGCGGCTTGTATCCGTTTCGGAAGTACTTGAAGAATCAGAATACATTCATGGGTAAGCCTGTAGAAAGCACATTCACTCATGGTGGGCGATATTTATGGGTACCATATTACCGTAGGTCGTATGACATAAATGCTCAAGATCCATCTGCCGTTGCTATAATAGATACGGAAAAAGACACTATTGTCAGAATGATGGAAACGGGACCTCTACCGAAGATGATAACAATGTCACCAGATGGGCACACCGTTGCCATTACGCACTGGGGAGACAACACCATAGGACTTGTTGACATAAGTTCTAATAATCCACAACAATGGAGGCATATTGATTGCGTTACGATAGATCATAAACTGAAGATGGACTTTAGCACCACTCACAGTATCAATCGGGATGCCGTCAGTGGGTTCAAACTTCGTGGTACAGTGTTTATGCCCGACAGCAAACACGTGTTGGTAGCTTGTATGTGTGGAACGGGCATTGCGGTCGTCGATATTGCCAGAAGGAAATACATGGGAATGCTTTATGGCAGTATAAATAACGTAAGGCATTTACTAATAAAAAACAATTACCTGTACCTTAGTTGTAACATGCCAGGGAAAGTACAACGCATACCAATAGACAGCATAAACAAGGCTATAGGAAATATGGAGAGATGCAAAACAGTAAAGGGGTGGGAGACGTGTAATGTATTCACAGGCACGCGTACCATAAGCATGTCGCCAAGCGGAAGATACCTTTTTGCTGCTTGCAGTTACAGTAGTCAACTTGCAGTGGTTGATACGAGAAACATGAAGACAATAGGTCAAACAGTAATAGACTCTTATCCTGTTGGTTTGGATATATCGCCCGACGGACACATACTAATTACCACCTCACAAGGCAGTGGAGGTACCGGTGGTAATGCAGTGAATGTATTCAAGGTAACTTATCAGGATGAAGAGCAAGAGAGAAAAGGATATAAAGCGACATTACCGACAGCGGAAACAGAGGATAGCCTGCAACAGAATTCCTGCAATACTAATAAAACGAAGAATGTTAAGTCGGACACGGATAATAGTATTAAGTGGTGGTTGGCAGGCATATTTGCTATTGTCATGATTCTTCTGCTATTGCATTTTGCTGTGAATATGTATAACATGAAAAAAAATAACTATGAAAAAGAATAATATAATACTGACTATATTTCTCTGTTTCTGTGCTGTCACAGCAATGGTAGCGCAAGAAAAAATAGCAAAAGGCACAATTGTTGCGAGACATAATGTATTGCCAGACAATTATAACTTCTGGCTATACACACCTGGTGACTATGACCCTAATGTCCACCCCGTGCCACTTGTCTTTTACCTGCACGGAGCGTCATGTTGTGGCTACGACTTGAATAAAGTCAGACGTTATGGTACCATTGATGCAATAGCCAAAGGTAAGATTGTACCAGCCATTGTCATTGCACCACAGACACGCGGGGCATGGAGTCCGAAAAAACTTAACGATCTATTGGAATGGGCGAAGAAAAACTTTGCCATTGATACTACACGCGTTTATGTCTTGGGCATGAGTCTCGGCGGTTATGGTACGATGGATTTTGTGAATGCCTATCCTGAGAAAATCGCCGCTGCCATAGCCTTCTGCGGTGGATGCTCAGCAAAGCAGCCAGATGGATTGGGCAAGACCTGCTTATGGATAATGCATGGTACGGCCGACCGCGCCGTAGGTATAAATTGTTCAAAGCGCGTAGTGGAATATTTGCAAAAGACTGGTCAAGACAAGCTGTTGCGCTATGATTGGATGCAAGGAGGTTCGCATGGAGTATATGCACGATGTTTTTTCCTGCAGAAGACGTATGACTGGCTATTCTCACACTCACTGAAAGACAAGCCACGCAAGGTTGATACTTCATTTGAGATAACACGCGAAGATATACAACAGACATACAGTGAACTGAAATGGTTCAAAGGTATGTTTGAAAACGACTAATACAATAGCATGAAGAAATTACTATCATTGCCTCCAAATCTTGTGGAGTGCTTTCATGACATTACGAAACTAAATAGTCAAGAGTGGTTCTGTACCAATGACCCCATAAACCATAAATTAGGATCAGGTGGCGGAACCACATGGTTATTACGTCAAGCATATTTAAGAGAAAGCGGTAAGAGCAAAGACAGTCAAGAGGATTTTGCAGAATGGCTTAACTGTGACCGCAGACTGATACTTCATGCTGGAGGGCAAAGTCGTAGATTACCGTCTTATGCGCCATCGGGAAAGATACTGACGCCGATACCCGTGTTCCGTTGGGAGCGCGGGCAGAAACTTTCTCAGGATTTGCTCTCTCTGCAAGTACCACTTTATGAACGCATAATGAACGTGGCACCTGACAGCCTCCGCACAATGATTGTCAGTGGTGATGTGTTTATTCGTGCTACAGAACCATTGGGCATAATACCAGAAGCAGATGTCGTATGCTACGGTTTGTGGCTCAATGCTGATGTTGCGAAAGACCATGGCGTATTTGTTTCATCACGTGAAGAACCATCAAAGATGCGTTGCATGCTACAGAAACCCTCTATACAGAAACTCTCGGAAGTGCTTGAAAGTGGATATTACCTTACGGACATAGGAATATGGCTACTATCAGACAAAGCACTGAAAGTAATGATGAAAAAGACTGTAAGGACAGGCGGCAACATAGATAATCCTGATGACATAATAAACTATGATATGTACACAGACTTTGGTTGCGCTCTTGGTACGCATCCAACGATACTTGACCCTGAAGTAGCTGAGTTATCTGTCGCAATATTGCCTTTGCCAGGAGGAGAGTTCTATCACTATGGCACAACGCATGAGATTATATCTTCTACGCTTGCAGTTCAAAATATCGTTAATGACCAGCGCGAGATAATGCACAACTCGCGCAAACCGCATCCGTCTATATTCATACAAAACTCTGAAGTGCGCATCCCTATACAGGTAAGTAATGTGAATACATGGATAGAAAATTCCGTTATTGGAAAGAACTGGCATCTTTCAAACGAGAATGTCATTACGGGTGTACCAGAAAATGATTGGGAGGTGACATTGAGCACGGGGCAATGCGTTGACATAGTGCCTATTGGAGACAAGGCTTATGTGCTACGTCCCTATGGCTTTAACGATAAATTCCGCGGTGATATACATTCGGATGATACTACATTCCTTGGCATACCATATAAAGAATGGGCTGCTAAAAGAAATATCAACATAGATATGATAGTAGGAAACACTGACCTACAATCATCAAAGATATTCCCAGTAATGGAGGATAATGTGATGATGGGAAAGGTGTTGCAATGGATGTTATGCGGCGAAGGAAATTGTCCTTGCGAAATTCAGCGATGGATGTCAGCCGACGAAATATCTGCAGAGGCAAATTTGCGCAGACTTACAGCACAACGAATTATGCTTCGCGTAAAGAATATGGAGTCGCTTGCTGCCAATTATCAGCATAGTGTATTCTATCAAATCGACCTTGAAGATGTTGCAAAAGACTATGCGAATTATGGGATAGCCCTACCTAAACCGATAGGAGAGAGTAATCCTTTGTTGAGAAGAATACACGACAGTATGTTCCGTTCGGAAGTGTTAAGACTTAGAGAAGACAGAGGCCAGCAAGAATCTGCTACAGCTTTTAATCTGTTGAAGCAAGGACTGACCGCTGCAGTGCTAAACGACAGACAGATGCCACGCATGTCGGTATATGGCGACCAGATAGTATGGGGACGTTCACCCGTGCGTATTGACATTGCCGGTGGATGGACTGATACTCCGCCTTATTGTCTTATGGAAGGCGGAAGGGTGATAAATCTTGCTATAGAACTTAACGGGCAACCGCCATTACAGGCTTACATCAAGCCTTGTAAGGAACCGATTATTATTCTTAGAAGCATTGATCTCGGAGCCGAAGAGCGTGTGACCACATTTGAAGAACTCAAGGATTTTAGCAAAGTAGGTTCGCCTTTCTCCATTCCAAAGGCCGCACTTACACTCGCAGGATTTTATCCTGACTTCTGTCTGGAACACTATGAAAGTCTCAGACAACAAATGGAGGCTTTCGGATGTGGTATAGAACTCACTATGCTTTCAGCCATACCTGCAGGTTCTGGCTTAGGTACAAGCAGCATACTTGCCAGCACTGTACTCGGCGCACTTAATGATTTCTGCGGTCTGGCATGGGATAAGACTGAAATAGGGCATCGTACTCTCGTGCTTGAACAGTTACTCACCACTGGCGGTGGATGGCAGGATCAGTATGGAGGGATACTCCGCGGAATAAAAATGCTGCAAACAGAGCGTGGCTTCGATCAAACTCCTCAGGTAAGATGGTTACCTAATGAACTATATACCAACCCGGAATATGCTTCGTGTCACCTATTATATTATACAGGTATTACGCGCACGGCGAAGACTCTGCTGGCAGAGATTGTGCGCCGTATGTTTCTTAATCATCATGACGAAATTGCTATATTGCGAGAGATGAAGGAGCATACCCAGCAATTGTATGAAACAATACAACGTGGCGATTTCTTCGGATTAGGACAGGCTATACGCCGCACATGGTTGCAAAACCAAGCCATGGACAAAGGTACCAACCCTGATTCTATCAAGATACTGACGGATATGATAGATGACTTGTGCCTTGGTTATAAGTTGCCAGGTGCTGGTGGAGGAGGTTATCTGTATGTTGTTGCCAAAGACCCTGAAGCCGCTGCCAGGATAAAACAAACTCTCACGGCATCACCACAAAATAAGAATGCGCGTTTCGTTGACATGCGCTTATCAGAAAACGGTTTGCAAATCAGCAGAAGTTAGTATGCAAAGCAGTGATTTAGAACTTACGACTCGTGTGCAAATACCTAATGCACCATTTATGATTTACCCCTCTGACAGGCTTTTGTTTGTTGGTTCATGCTTCGCTGCGGAAATGGGAAAACGCTTCTCTGACGATGCTTTCCTTACGATAGTAAATCCCTACGGTGTAATGTATAACCCTGCATCAATATTGCATACCATAGATAAATACAGAAATAAGATAAGCAAAAAGTACCGAAATATCACCGCAGTATTTACTCTTGGCACCAATCACGTCTATATACTAAAAGAAACGGGTGAGATTGTGGATAACTGTCAGAAACGTCCTGCATCTCTGTTTGTGGAAAAAGAGTTGGAAATTGATGAGTGTGTAAATTATTTGGAGCAGGCGATAGTACTACTGCATGATATTGCAGAGAATGTAAAAACGATTATTACTGTCAGCCCTATACGTTACAAAAAATATGGGTATCATGAAAGCCGTCTGTCAAAGGCAATACTGCTATTGGCTGCAGACAGAGTAGTTAAGCATCACAAGAATGAGGCATACTATTTCCCCGCTTACGAACTGATGAATGATGAACTACGAGACTATAGGTTTTACAAACCAGATATGCTCCACCCGTCAGATCAGGCTGTTGACTATATTCATCAACATTTCTGCAATGCCGTGATGAGCGACGATGCAAGGCTGTTTTCAGAAGAATGGAGGCCGATACGGCAAGCTCTAAACCACCGACCATTAGAGCCACAAAGTGAGTCATTCCGCCAGTTTTTAGAGCAGACGAGAAATAAAGAACGGAAATTTAAGGATAAATGGGCAATAGAAGAGTGATAGCATAATGCGCATAGTAAGATTAGACAGCACCACATCAACAAATGAATACTTACTGTCTCTTGCAAGTCAGGAAGAAATCTGTGTCGTAGCGGATTATCAGTCAAGTGGTAAAGGTATGGGAACTAACACGTGGGAAAGTGAACCAGGAAAGAACCTTTTGTTTTCATTAATGATACATCCTGTGTGGCTACCCATAGCCGAACAGTATCTCATGTCAATGGCAGAGGCTTTGGCTCTATATGATACTCTAAAAAAAATCGTTGCAGACAAAACCCTGTTGACAATTAAATGGCCCAACGATATCTATTATAAAAATAGCAAATTGTCAGGCACAAGGATTGACATTAACCTGCAAGGTGGCATGATGAAAGACATGATAATAGGGACTGGCATAAACGTAAATCAGAAGAACTTTGTGAGTGATGCGCCTAATCCAATCTCTCTGCTACAAATAACCGACTGCGAACATGACCGTGAAGCTCTGCTTAGCGAATTATTACGTAATTTTGACATGTATCACTATATGCTGAAGCATGGTGATAAGCAAACCATAATGGCTTTATATCACGATAAGTTATATAGGAAAGATGGCTTTTATAGCTATGCGGACAAGGATGGCAGCTTTGAAGCAAGGCTGTCAGGAGTGGCGGCAAGCGGCATCATGACTTTAGAACGAAGAGACGGAACATTGTCACATTATGAGTTTAAGGAAGTACGTTTTGTGTTATAACAGCCTATGTCAAATGATATAAAAAAAATAGATGGTGGCTTCGCTTTCAAGCAATTCACTGTAAAGCATGACCAATGTGCCATGAAAGTCGGTACCGACGGAGTGCTACTTGGAGCATGGGCTTATGGAGGAAAGCATATACTTGACATTGGTACAGGCACAGGCCTCGTAGCTTTGATGATGGCACAGCGTTTTCCAAATGCAAATATTACCGCCATTGATATAGATGATAGGGCTATAAGACAAGCGCAGGAAAACATAAATTGTTCTCCTTTTGCTGACAGAGTAAGCGTAAAACATTATAGTTTGCAACAATATGCTGATAATAATCTATTCGCGAATAAGTTTGATTGCATAGTCTCTAATCCACCTTTTTTTGAAGAAAGTCTTCGTTGTCCCAATGAAAGTCGCAACACTGCTCGTCATACTGACACCTTATCGTATGAAGAATTAGTATATCATAGTAATAAACTCTTGTCAGACAATGGTATAATAAATATCATTATACCTGTAGATTATATCTCTCGTATTGAAAGTGTGTGTGCCTACAACTCTCTGTTTATTACAGAGAAGCTGTTAATACGTACCACGGAAAGAAAACTCGCAAAACGAGTATTACTAAGAATAGAGAAACACTCATCCACGATAATATGTACAGAACAGAACCTAATGTGTGATGGATGTCGCAGTAAGTGGTATGCTGACATTACGCGCGACTTTTACTTATAGAACCAAAGCGGACCATTACCACGACCCACAGCCAAGTCTTTGCCCCCCTCGATACCTTTGTTTATCCACTGTTTTGCTTGCTTAACGGCATCTGGTAGGGAACGACCCTCTGCCAATCCCACGGCTATTGCCGAAGAAAGTGTACATCCTGTGCCATGAAGATTGTGTGTATCTATACGATGCGAAGTAATTGAATATTCTTCGCCATTAGCCATTATCAATCTATCTGTCATTTCCTCTGACTCTGCATGTCCGCCTTTTATCAGAATAGAGTAGGGGAGAGTACTCTCTTTTTCTATGACACTAAGAATGTTTAGACGTTCTGCTTCAGGAATATTGGGGGTTACCAACCTACATAATGGGAAAAGATTTTCTTTTATATAGTCAATGCAGTCATCACTCATCAGCGGTGTACCACTTGTGGAAATCATAACAGGGTCACAGACTATCGGTATATCTACTAACCTTAACACGTCCACTATAGCCTCGGCACATTTGCGATTAGGTATCATACCCGTTTTTATAGCTTTTATTTTCAGGTCAGAAAGTACTGCCATAAGTTGACCTGTTACAACATCATGCGTAACAGGCATAACACTACTTACACCTAAAGTGTTCTGAGCCGTAACCGCAGTCACAACCGTAGCACAATAATGCCCCATGGCCGTAACAGTTTTCAAGTCTTGTTGTATGCCGGCACCAGCACTACAGTCACTGCCTGCTATAGAAAGAATTATCTCCATGCGTCACCTAAAATCATTGCACCTCCGAATCCCATTCGCTTCACTTCATCGAGACGATTGAATGTTACTCCGCCGAGAGCATATACCTTTTTGTTTATAATTCCAAGTTCTTTAGCTTTTTTTATCTGTCCTTCTGAAAAAGCAGACTTATATCCTTGTTTGGATATAGAATCAAAGATTGGTGACAATGACACATAGTCATATTCATCACGCAATCTTTCCACTTCTTCAATGCTATGCAGACTCCGGCTTACCCTGCCAGTCCATCCGCTGGGTATTTCTTTATTTCGTGAATTTAGATGAATGCCCCCAAGATGATATTTATCTGCAAGGAAATAGAAGTCGTGCAGTGTCAGTTGGCCATAGTAAATTGCAGGCAACTGTAGTATCATCTGCTCCACTTCTTCAGCCAAAGCCGAAGGCTTCCTAATATTTACGAATAATCCCCTGCTCAGATATTCCTTTATGCGTGTTATTTCATCAGAAATGAAATCAGGCTGAGTCAGAATTATTACATTAAAATTCTCCATCATTTTCCACAATGACAATGTGTCTTTGTAATCACATTCTATTTACGCCGTAATCAGTATCTGATTAGGTGGTAATAACTATCTGATTACACCGTAATTAGCATCTGATTACACTGTAATAAGATAACTATTACATCTGTAGGTTATTCTAACTGATTTTCAATTACTTGTTCTTCCAACTTACCCATATACATGTATGGTCTGAAGGCCTTCTGGCAGAACTCATCCTGCCATGCGCGTCCATCTTCTACACCGCATCCGTTGTTTATAATTGAATAAGCAATCAAGTGGTCATCCTTGCCTATGAAATATCCTGCGAGCGAACTTACTCCTCCTTCTCGTGTCAATGTACCAGTCTTACCTCGAAGTTTTCCTTTGATTTCAGGATGGTGCATACGTTTATAAAGCGTACCATCAACGCCTGCAAGTGGCATATCATTTAGTATCTCTTCATACATACTCTTGTGGTTATGTGCATATATAAGCAGTCTGACCAGCAACTCTGGCGTAACTCTGTCATTAGGACAGAGACCGCAACCGTCATCTATGTTGCACACCTGAGCAGGAATAACATTGAGTTCCCTTTGCAGAAAATTATTCAAGAACAACTTTCCATTCTCCCTGTAATTTCCTTTCTTGTCATATATATAGCCAAGTGGATACAACAATGCCTCTGCATTTATGTTGGATGAAACCTTCAGCGCTTTCTCTATCATGGTATGATAAGTGTTGATGTTTTCTGCTACTAATTGCGAAATGGCGGGGTTCAGCTTGCCCAATAAGACATCGCCACCATCTAATTTTATCCCCTTCATATATAGAGCGCCCATCAACTCCTTTCGCATACGTGGAAATCCCTGCAGAACAAGTCCCATATATCGTGTGCGAAGATCACCTATTATCCAGTGTTCTTCGTGGTCCATTGCCTCAGTAAAAGCCATATCAATGACAATGTTGCCACTTATATGCTTGATACCCATACCCTTCAGCGTATCTACAAGAAGGTTTAGAGTATCGCGATTAAATGATGTATCAAACTGAGTTTTCAATATTAAATCGCCTCTCAAAGTATCACCTGCGAGGTTTCCCGTAGTATATAGTCTGTTGTATTGCTTTTTGTCTGCTCCTATATATCTTAGCACTGCCATGCAAGTCAATATCTTCATACAGGAAGCAGGACGCATAAGCGAATCTTTATTGTATGAATATACTTCCTTCTGCGCCGTAATATCATATACCATCATACCAAAATCGCCACATGGTGGAACCGCTGAAAGAAACGTATCAATTCTCATACGAAGGGAATCGTCTATATCTGGCAATTCCACAGCAGTACTATCCTCACACAATAAATCCCCGCCGCAACCCTTGAAGTGTAGCGTAACGGTTGCAGCGAGGAATAATATTAAAAGTACGATTAAAACAGAAATAACTTTTTTCAAGTTCTTCTCCTTTCAGTTCTTTTCTAAAATAGGACGTGTTGCCCTAATCCTTTTTATTTCTTGAAGTAGCGATTATACAGACCTTCGAAGCCTTTGCCATGGCGAGCTTCATCTTTTGCCATTTCATGCACAGTGTCATGAATTGCATCCCAACCTTGTGCCTTGGCATTCTTTGCAATGCGGAATTTATCTTCACATGCGCCTGCTTCTGCATTCATGCGCTTCTCAACGTTGGTCTTGGTATCCCATACTACGTCACCAAGCAACTCTGCAAACTTAGCAGCATGCTCCGCCTCTTCCCATGCGTAACGTTTAAAGGCTTCTGCCACCTCTGGATACCCCTCGCGGTCAGCCTGACGGCTCATGGCAAGGTACATGCCTACCTCAGTACATTCGCCCATCCAGTGAGCATTAAGATCTTTGCGCATCTCTTCATCAATGCCATATTCGTTAGCTATGCCAATAACATGCTCCTGTACGAACTGTATTCCGCCTTCACTGTCTTCCAACTCCTTGAATTTAGAAGCTGGCACTTTACACTGAGGACAACGCTCTGGTGGTTCCGGACCTTCGTATATGTAGCCACATACGGTGCAAATAAATTTCTTGTTCATAGTGTTTTTGTTTTAAAGTTAATAATGTTGTTGTACAGTTTTCCTTTTGTATGCAAATTTATATAAAAGATGTGAGAACAACAAATTTTTCTCCTTTCCTTAACAAATTTTAAGCAGTAGTGATGCGATTGTTTTGCAGGTTCTGATTTTTTTTGTAACTTTGTATCTGTTTTCTTTTTACAAACACCTTATTATATATATAATGAAAACTGATATAATGAAAGAAATAGCCACAGTTGTAGATAATACTGTAGAGGAATTGTCGTGTCAGGAATGTCTTGACAAATTATTTCATAAGGTTCATGACAATGTTCCTCTGCCATCAAATGATGCCTTGAGAGAAGTAATTCAGTTGGCAAGGTGTATTATTTTTCCTGGCTATTTCGGACAATCAAAGGTCACCCTGCATGGAATGAAGTATCATATTGGGGTGTCACTGGAGCGCTTCAGCCGTTTATTGAAGAAACAGATAATTGCCGGATTGTGCTTTGTAATAAACGATGAGGACGAGTTCTCGATTGACGAAATTCGCAAACGTGCCATGGAGATAACCATGGAAATTGTACGAAGATTACCGAAAATACGCGAAATGTTGGCTACTGACGTAGAAGCTGCATTCTATGGTGACCCCGCAGCTACCTCCGTAGGCGAAATCATATGCTGCTATCCAGTAATAAGAACATTGGTAAACTATCGTCTGGCTCATGAGTTGCACCTGCTCGGAGTACCATTGATACCGCGAATGATAACTGAGCTGGCTCACTCCGAAACAGGTATTGACATCCATCCTGCGGCAGAAATCGGCCATCATTTCACCATTGACCATGGCACAGGCGTAGTAATCGGAGCAACGTGTATCATTGGTAACAACGTGAAACTATATCAGGGAGTTACGCTTGGTGCGCTTTCATTCCCGCTTGATGAGAATGGCAATCTAATTAAGGGTATTCCGCGCCATCCTATTCTTGGCAATGACGTGATAGTATATTCAAATGCAACAATACTCGGGCGCATAACCATTGGCGACAGAAGCATCATAGGGGCAAACCGTTGGGTTACTGACAATATTGCCCCCGATACTAAAATATATAAGAATTTGAAAGAAATGAAAGGTTTTGAAAATGGCTATGGCATTTAAGCTATAGAGACTTCAAATCTGTAGTAATAACTCATGGATATGCAAAAAAGCCTTAAAATGCGCATTTTTAGACTGTAAGGGTTTCTGTTTCTCAACTTTTTTTCGTAATTTTGCAAGAGTTATTTTGAGCATAAAATGCGATAGGGGCCATCTAAAGTGCCAAAAACGCATTATTCCACTAAAAACAAAAGAACAAACAACAGATAATGGACGAAACACAAACTTACGACTTTGACCGCATTCGGAAAATCAATATAGAGGATGAGATGAAGTCAAGCTACATTGATTACTCTATGTCGGTAATCGTTGCGCGTGCACTTCCTGATGTGCGTGACGGATTTAAGCCAGTACACCGCCGTATTCTGTACGGTATGCTGGGACTCAATAACACAAGCAGTCAGCCATACAAGAAGTGTGCACGTGTAGTAGGTGAGGTTCTTGGTAAATATCATCCTCATGGTGACTCTTCTGTATATGGTGCGTTGGCACGTCTGGCACAGGAATGGAACATGCGTTATACACTTGTTGACGGACAAGGAAACTTCGGCTCCGTGGACGGTGACTCTCCTGCTGCCATGCGTTATACAGAGTGCCGTCTTAGTAAAATGGGCGAGCATATCATGGATGACCTTGAAAAGGACACCGTAGATATGATGAACAACTTTGACGACTCTCTGCAAGAACCTACGGTAATGCCTACAAAGATACCAAACCTGCTTGTCAATGGCGGAAATGGTATTGCGGTGGGTATGGCCACCAATATCCCTACACACAATCTCGGAGAGGTCATTGATGGATGCTGCGCATATATAGATAATCCTGAAATCGATACTGACGGACTGATGCAATATATCAAAGCACCAGATTTTCCAACTGGAGCTTATATCTATGGCATACAAGGAGTCAAGGATGCTTACGAGACTGGTCGTGGCAGGATTATTCTGCGTGCAAAAGCTGAAATAGAATCAGACGAGCAGCACGATAAGATTATCATTACGGAAATCCCATACGGTGTTAACAAGGCTCAGATGATAGAGAATATTGCCGACCTTGTTAAAGAGGGAAAACTCGAAGGCATATCAAATGTTAATGACGAGACTGGACGGCAAGGTATGCGTATAGTTGTTGATGTAAAACGTGATGCCAATGCAAACGTTATACTCAACAAACTCTTTAAGATGACAGCTTTACAAAGCTCATTCTCTGTAAATTGCATAGCTTTGGTTAAAGGCCGTCCTCGACTGCTTACTTTAAAGGACTGTGTAAAATATTTTGTAGAACACCGTCATGATGTTACGATACGCCGTACAAAATATGACAAGAAAAAAGCAGAAGCAAGAGCACATATCCTTGAAGGATTGATAATAGCTGTTGATAACATTGACGAAGTCGTAAAAATAATTAGAACCTCAAAGGCTCCGAGTGATGCACAACGCTCATTGGAAACTCGCTTTGCTATCGATGAAATACAATCAAAGGCTATCGTTGATATGCGCTTGGGACAACTTACCGGTCTGCGTGTAGAAGAACTGCGTAATGAATATATTGAAATAGAAAAACTCATTGCGTATTTACAGCAAATACTTGATGATCCTGAACTTTGCAAAAAAGTAATGAAAGACGAACTGCAAGAAGTTAAGGAGAAGTATAGCGACGAACGTCGTACCGAGATAAAGTTGTCTAATGCAGAGTTTAACCCTGAGCAATTCTATGCTAATGACCCTGTGGTCATAACAATGAGTCATCTGGGGTATATTAAGCGTACGTTGCAGACTGATTTCCGTGCTCAATCACGTGGCGGTACGGGTAGTCGAGGAAGCCGCACACGTGAGCAGGACTTTACAGAGTATATATATGCGGCTGATGCTCATGACATGATTCTATTCTTTACAAGAAAGGGTAGGGTATATTGGCAGCGCTGTTTTGAGATACCAGAGGGAGCGCGTGATTCGAAAGGGCGTGCAATACAGAATATGTTGCAACTTGACCCAGATGACAGTGTGAATGCTTTCCTCGGAATTCAGAGCCATAAGTTCACGGACACAGAGTTCTTACAGAATCATTTCGTCGTGTTTGCAACGAAGACTGGTGTTGTGAAGCGTACCTGCCTTGATGCATTCTCACGTCCTCGCTCTTTAGGAGTGAAAGCAATAAACATCAGAGAAGATGACGAGGTCGTAAACGTAATGCTTACCAATGGACATAACGAATTGATACTTGCTAGTCGCAATGGTAAAGCCGTTCGTTTCAATGAAACAGATGTACGTGCTATGAGCCGATTGGCAACAGGTGTGAAGGGTATGACACTTTCTGGTGCAGACGATGCTGTTATTGAAATGGTGGTTGCATATGACCCTGAACAGTCATTGATGGTAGTATCAGAGAAGGGTTATGGAAAACGCTCTAAGATTGGCGTGCTGACAGAAGTGACACGTGAAGACGGTACAACCTATATGAAAGTAGAAGATGGTGGATATCGTCTGAGCAAGCGTGGCTCAAAGGGTGTCAATACTCTTAACGTAACTGATAAGACAGGTAAAGTCGTAGCTGTAAAGTGTGTGAAAGGCGATGAGGATCTTATGATTATCAATAAAAGCGGTATAGCTATTCGTTTCGCCATCGCTGACACAGGCGGAGAAAAAGGACGTAATACTCAAGGCGTTAAACTCATCGACTTAAAGAAACGCAGCGAAGCCATTGCAAGTGTTTGCGTTGTTCCGCATGAGGAAATAGATGATGAAGAAGACGATAATATAGAAACATCATCAAACCTTCAAATAGAAGAAACGTCAAATGAATAGATAAGCAGAAGAGTCATTTGTGACTTACAATGACTTACTATAATTAAGAAAAACTAACAACTGTGAATAAACAATTATGAGAAAGATTTTTATTACGATGCTGGCTGCTGTAGCAGCAATCAGCTCATTTGCACAAGGCAATCCTAAGATTGCAAAGGAAATTAAAGCAACAAAGGATTTTAACGCAGGTAAGGCTGTATTAGACCAGCAGATTTCCACATTAACAGACGAACAGCTCGGACAAGCATATTCTGAGCTTTATAAATTGGCTCTTCCTGCAGCGAAGAAGACTGTTGAGGCCATTGAAGCGAAGAATGAGGCTGGTATTGACTATAAAGCTATAGCTACTGCAGTAGAAATGGCAACGATGTGTGATAAATACAATGCTAAAAATGCAAAAGAAGTAAACATTGAAATGATGGCCTACAGGCCACATCTAATCAATGCTGCCAATTCAACGACAGATACTGACGACAAATTGTTGTATAGTATGGCTTATATCAACAGTACAAATCTGAAGTCTATGGCAGGTGTACTTGCAGGTGACGATCCTTATGTAAATCTTGCAAACTTCTTCGCAAGTGTAAGCTTTTATCAAAAGAAAGATTTTGCAAATGCTGCTAAATACTCAAAGCCTGCTATTGCTGACGCACAGGTATCAGAGAATGCCGAACAGATTTATCTGAGTTGTATTGCTCAAAATCTGGACACAAAGCAAGATACAATCAAATACATCAAAGCCCTGCAGGAACTTAATCCAGACAAGTATTTCACCCAGATTGCACTTCTGTACTATTATACAGGCGAGAGTGGCAAAGTTGACGAAATAGTAAAACAGGCCTTAGCAAAAGATCCTAATAACAAGATGGCATATCTTGTACGCGGAACAATGCTTGGAGAACAAAAGAAATACGAAGAAGCATTAGGCGATTACAAGAAAGTTGTTGAGATTGATCCAAACTATATAACTGGTTGGGAGAATCTTGGAGTATGTTATACAAACATCGCATCAGATATAGAAATAAATCACGCAGACAAGAGAACGGGACGCGTTTTAGGTGATTATCTTGTTAAGCAGAAAGCTGCTTTTGATGGTGCCATTGAGGCTTACGAAAAAGTTCGTGAGTTAGATCCAGATCGTAAAACTGTTTCTAACTGGCCAATGCAGTTGCGTATGCTTTACAATGCAATTGGAAATAAGGCAAAAGTAGAAGAAATAAACAAAATTCTTGGAGAGAACTAATCTCATTAATAACTGTCAAGCAAAAGGTATGATTACTATGAGACCTACATATTGTTTCGTCACATTGTAATCATACCTTTTTACTAAATCATATCATTGTTTTATATATGCGTAAGTTCGTATTTATATTATTGATAATATTTTCCATATCGGTGGTAAACGCTAATGATAATCCTAAGCGTGCAAAACAATTAAAATCTGATATTGCTGCAGCAAAAGCAGCAATAAAGAATGCCGTTGATATGGAAAAAAACGACAATGCGGCAAAAAACAAACTTGCAGCATTGGAAAAAAACGAGAATACAATACGCAAATATATTTTACAGAATGAATACAAAGATAGGGAAGATTTACATCTATTACTTATAGAATTAATATGGAAACAATATGAAGTAGGTAACAACAAGATGTACCTTAAACAACAAACAGATACTGCATGGTATGTTAAAACTGGACGTCGATTATTCCTTGAGATAGAGAGTTTTGATTCATTAGATAGTAGAGTTGATGCAAAAGGTGTTAGTACCCCTTCATATCGAAAAAAACACGCAGAGACATACGCTCCATATATAGGCAATATACAAAAGGGAGGTATATATTTTCTTCATCATAAGGATTGGAGTGAAGCATGGAATTGCTTCGACATGTATTTGGACAGTCGAAAATGGCCAGTTTTTGCATCTGTAAAACGCGATACCACAAATGATACACAGACAGCATATTATGCTATTCTGGCAGCAAACAATCTGAATAATCTTGAAAAAGCAAAAAAATACGCAGAAGAAGCATTGACTTATAAACCGCGTTATGAAAATGCCCTTATTCTTCTGTCAAATTTAAGTATAGAAAAAGGTGATACCACTCTATATATAGACTATATTAAGAGAGGATTTAAGAATTTTACAAAATCTGAATATTTTTTTCCACGCTTAATAGATTATTATACAGCAAAAGGAGAGTATGACATCGCTGAAAATTATGTTGATGAAGCATTGCGCGCGGATTCTACATATTCTCTTTTCTTACTTGCAAAGCATAGCGTACTTATGTCAAAAGAGAAGTACGATGACGCATTGCGTTATGCCTATCTTTTGAAAGAGCATGGTGATAGTCAATCTATACTTGACTATAATATGGGATATATATACTACATAAAAGCCCAACAAGCATTGAAGCAACCAGGTAAAAATCTCCGTTTGCGTATGAAGGATGCACAGAAGTATTATAAGTTTCTGTTGCCTTATATGGAAAGATACCGTTCTGCAGTTCCTGAGGACCGTGAAAAATGGTATCCTGTACTTTATGATGCATACCTAAACTTGAATATGGGAAAAGAATTTAATGCGCTTAAAAATTAAATATCATACTGTTAAAATATTATTCTTACTTCTTATAATTATAATTATAGGTTGCAAAGAGAAACGCTCAACAATTGTCACTCCCTGGGGAACAAAGATGACAGTTGATGAAAATGGTAATACTATAACTGATGATACAGCTGAAGTAAATGATGTAATATCTAACATTAAACAGTGTGGTGAACTCATAATGTTGACTTTAAGTGGACCCGATACTTATTACGAATACCATGGAAGAGGTATGGGACTACATTATTTACTATGTGAACAACTTGCGAAGCATCTTGGAGTAGTTCTAAGAGTGGATGTTTGTAAAGACTCAGTAGAACTAATTACGCGACTGAAAAATAGGGAAGGTGACATCATTGCATATCCTATGAAAAAAACAGATAATGCAGATTTAATAAGTTGTTGTGAAGACTGGTTGGTAACTAAAGAATATTCTAATCTTGCTGATACTATAAAAAAATGGTATAAGAGTTCAATGCTGACAGATATTAAGCAGCAGCAACAACGTATGCTCTTAATGGGTAATGTCAAACGTCATGTATATCCTATGATGCTTGCACCAAGTAAAGGACAGATTTCAGCGTATGATAATCTCTTTCGCAAATATGCAACGACAGCAGGTGTTGACTGGGTGATGCTCGCGGCACAGTGTTATCAGGAGTCATGCTTTGACCCTAAAGCTCATTCATGGGCTGGAGCATGCGGCTTGATGCAGATAATTCCAAGCACTGCCGATCATTTATCACTACCACGTAGCCAAATGTATGAACCAGAACCAAACGTTGCAGCTGCTGCCAGATTACTAAGGGAATTACAGGCACAATTTAAAGATATAAGTAATCCAACAGAAAGATTAAAATTTTCACTTGCAGCTTATAATGCTGGCTATAACCATGTACGTGATGCAATGGCGCTAACCAAGAAATACGGAGGTATCACTCAAAGATGGTCTGACGTAAGAAAATATATATTATTATTATCTAATAAAGAGTATTATAGTGATCCTGTTGTTAGATATGGATATATGCGCGGTTCCGAAACTGCCAATTACGTAGATATGATTATTGAACGTCATCAAAAATATCGTGAGGCATTGCGAACAGGCAAGGCTATAGTTTCTACAGTAAAAAACAAGAATTATAACGAAGATAATTATACCGACCCTTTAAGTAGTTCTTTAGCTGCTCACCGTGCGTCAAAAAAGAATAAATGGCGTAAGGACTAATTCTTTGTACCTTAAATGTACCTTAAATGTCTCTTGTAAGAGATAACTACCCAATAGTATAATTGTTACTATCTATTTATCATAATGCTGTTTCTAACTTATAGGATACTAATAATATTATGATTTGGATCTTATGCTATATTCACAACCACAATACACTTGATTATAAAAATTATTTTCACGCAACAATTGATTTCGACGCTCTTGTAAACCGCCTTTTCTCCAGTTTCTATCGTCAAAACGAACATTACTAACTTTTGCAGCTGCCCAATGCCCAGCTTCGGTTATTTGAGTAAGTGATTTCCATCTGCTTGATGCTAATGTAGTAGTAAATTCTTCTAAACCTAATTCTTTACATTTTATAGCACTTTTAAGTAAACGTATCTTAAAACACTCTAAACATCTCCTGCCACGTTCTGGTTCTTTTTCTAAGTCAATTCTCATTTGAATAGACTTCTCATCTATCTTTTTTTTCCATGACTCATGGTCATAATCATCATCTATTATTGTAAGTCCTAATTTATGAGCATAATTAGTTATTTCGTTTTTGCGTATTAAATATTCTGTTTCGGGATATATATTTGGATTACAATAAAAAATAATAGGTTTCACCGCATTTGCCATCATCCATTCGATAATTGCACTTGAACACGGTGCACAACAACTATGTAGCAATATTTCCTTCATTTCTTAAAGAATTCCACTTTCTCGTTAAATTCTGTCATTTCAGACTTTGTACTCACTCCTACTCCTATAGCAAATATGTACGAACAGTCCACTCCAAATTTATTAGCAAGTACTTGTCTAACTGCGTTTGCACGTTGTTCACAAATATAGTCTATCCGTTCCGCTGGTGTATCTTTAGAAGTGAAACCACCAATAAAATATAATTCTTTAGGATGTGCTTTGAAATATTCTGCCATCATTTCTAAATGTGCCATCTGTGTTTCATCTACATTTACAGAATCTTTCTTAAATAAAATACTGTGGTTTTCAATCAATGTCTGTGCGTTCATTGACAATACAGCCATAATAAAGAATAAAGAACTAACAATAATCCGTTTCATAATATTTGTTTTATTTTAAATCATATCAAGATGCAAAATTACTTCTTTTTTCACATATGTACAAATTTTATGTTATAAAAGATGTTATGTGATTAAGTTATAGATGTTAAAAAACAACAGAAATGTTTGTTTGTGTCAAAAAAAATGTATAACTTTGCACACACTCATAATTAAAGAGGATAACATATAAAAAATCATGACAAAACTTTTTATTTCTATCTATCGATATATCCACAAGCACCAGTGGCAAATGTGGCTATCCATGGTGGCACTGTTCGTTGTAACAGGATTCTTCGCAAGCCATATACCTCTGGAGGAAGACCTCAACAAACTGATGCCTTCATCAAAGAACCCTGACGGTACGCCCAAAATGGCTTTCGCCGACCTGCGCATCAAGACTATCAAGCAATTCCGCCTCACCGCCATTGCCACGCCTACCGTTTGCCCCGAGGTCGTAGTAACTGTCAACACCACGGTGAAAGAAGACGGTACATACCTAGTCGTAGCCAATATCGCCGACTACAAGCAGTCATATATGGACTTCAAGGGTACCCTCGCATAACACTATAGCAACTGCCGGAACACACTACGAATCATGAGACAGAGATTTATCACAACCATATTATTTCTTGTGCTGACAGTCAGCCTCTTTGCACAACCTCGCTGGGGCGACGCCTTCTGGCACGACTCCGTACCCGAGACAATGCGCAAAGACTACATCAGTTTTGGCGAACAGTATAAAGGTAAGGAGTGGCATAGTCTTCCTGCAACAACCTTTGCGGAGTTCAAGAAGACGGGCAACCGTACCAACTATGAGGGTATGCTGTTTGAGAAACGTCGGCAGTTGGCTGCACTTGTTCTGGCTGAAGTCATAGAGGGACAACGTCGGTTCCTGCCCGATATCGTCAACGGACTGCAAAGCACGTTAGAAGAAACTTGGTGGGGACTGCCGGCTCACTACAAGACCGAGTTACCACGCACTGAGGACCAGACCGTTGACCTCTTCAACGCTGAGACGGCATCACTCATAGCATGGACACGTTATGTGATGGGAAAGGAACTGGACAGTTTCTCACCATTGATAACACGTCGCATAGATGATGAGATAGCCCGCCGCATACTGCAACCAGCGGTAAAGACCAACTATTGGTGGAAGAAGGCTGGCATGAACTGGAACCCTTGGATATGCTCCAACTGGTTGGCTTGCGTATTGTTCTGCGAGCACGATGACGCACGCCGTGACGAAGCCATCAATCAGATAAAGAAAGCCTGTGAAGCCTTCACTGCACAATACCCCGATGACGGAGGATGTGACGAGGGGCCACATTATTGGGACCGAGCCGCGGCATCACTCTTCGAGACACTCTATCTCCTGAAACAGACTGACGGCAACGAGAAACTGAAGAATATGGAGGCCTATATATATAAGATGTATATTGGGCACGACTATGCCGTCAACTTCGCTGACGCTCACGGCAACCATGCCATGCTCAACATCAACATTGCATACCCATTCGGACTATATACAGGCGACAAGACCATGCGACAGTATGCCGCATACGTCGGCAAGCAGAGCGACATACTCACCCACCCTGCCCGTCTTTATGACAAGAGCGGCAACTGGCCGTCACTGGCTCGCGAACTCATATTCCTGCAACATATTCAGAGTTTCCAAAAGGAGACACCACGGGAGCCGGAACTGAAAAACGTATGGCTGCCAGACCTGCAGATAATGACTGCCCGCGAGCCTTTCGTTGCCATGAAGGGCGGCAATAACGGCGAGAGCCACAACCACAACGATGTAGGCTCATTCATTGTCTATCCCGACAATGAGCCTCTGCTGATAGACCCGGGAGTCGGTGCCTATACCTCAAAGACCTTCTCTAAGCAACGCTATGAGATATGGACCATGCAGAGCGACTACCACAACCTGCCACGCATCAACGGCATCAGCCAGCATGACGGCAAGCAGTATGCTGCGCAGGTCATCAGCCACAAACCAGGTCAGCTGACACTCGACATCAGCAAGGCATACCCCAGCGAGGCAAAGGTAATCTATTGGAAACGCACCGTAAAAACAGGTAACGGCAAACGGGTGGAAGTGACAGAAGACTATTGCCTTGACTCCTACAAGGCTCCAACGCAACTGATACTGATGACACTTACCGCACCACAGATTGACAATAACGGTATCATCAAGCTCGGTGATTACCGCATAGTATATGATGACAAGCAACTGACCGCCCAGTCAGAAGACATCACTCCCCTGCTTGACCCCGTCTTGCAACAGATGTGGGGCGATCACATATACCGCATCATACTGACATTAAAAGACCAAAAGCTCAAGGGCAAGATTAAATACATCATTACGAAATAATCAGAGTGCTATTAGGCAAAACACTCGTAATCAAAGTTATGTTAGAGAAAATCAAGTATATATTTGGTATCCGACAAGAGGAACGTATTCCTACACTCTTCGCTTTGGCTTTTATTATATTGCTGAATGTTATCAGTCTGTACCACTTCAGATATACATGGGGCGACCTAAACATTGATTTCAATGTTTCTGGCTTTGACGAATATATGTATATTCAAACAGTACGGTGGCACATGACTCCATTATTCAGGCATCCTTTGTTTATCTTTATGATGTGGCCTTTTGCCAAATTAAATGAATTGCTCTTAATATTTACAGGTAGAAACTTCGCTATGCTTATAATAACGGTTCTACTTGTAACCTGTTCCTTATATTCATTTATATTTTTATTCAGGATACTTCGCAACATAGTAGGAGTAACGCCAAGACAGGCAAACATCCTATGTGCTTTGTTTTTCTCAATGGGATACATCATGCTTACCATAATGGTACCAGACAGTTTCTGTCCATCTATGTTTTGCATTTTACTTACACTATGGATTGCAGGAGAGAAATTACGAAATAACAAGAAACTGAGTACTTGGCAAACTATAATCTTATTTATGCTTACATCAGGCATTACATTAAGCAATGGCTTAAAAGTATATGCTTGCGCACTTATTACAAGAAAAAAGAGCTTTTTAAATTGGAGATACCTATTTCCCGCAGTATTATTTCCCCTTCTGGGAATAGTAACTTTCGCCAAGGTGCAATCTGATTTGTCTTGGGAAATATTAGACAAAAAATCCCTAATAAATGACAGTATTTCCAACAGACAATGCGTAGTAGATTCGTTAAAGACATTAGGAATAACAGACAAAAGCAAAATTGAATTTATTGCGAACAGTATTTGGAACACAAAAAAAATCACACACATAACGCCCAAAGAGGAGAACAAAAGATGGAGGAGGAAAAACGGGGTCGGCTCTCCTATACTGACAAATGCGCCCAAACAAGACAACAGCATAATCAGCGCTGCATACGAACAATTCGTATATTGGACAGACAACTCTCTATCACGCTGGGATGCAATTGTTGATAACATTTTTGGTGAAAGTATACAAATACACAGAGACTACACTTTTATGGATGCCTATGCCAAGGAACGTCCTGTCATTGTTAAATATTCAGGCAAGACAAAGATGATAAACTATGCCGTGGAGTTTTTTCTTGTTTTATTTTTAGTATTAGGTATATTTGAGGGCAGGAAAGAACAATTCCTATGGATGATATCTCTGTGCTTATGTGTTGACATCCTGATACACCTCATTTGTGGATTCGGACTGGAAGAAGTGTATATTTATGCTGGGCATTGGATGTTCTTTATACCTGTCTCTATTGGTTATCTCATAAAGAGATTTCCCAAAGTTACAGTTGCGTTATCCCCCATTATCTGTTGGATATTTATTTGGAATATATATATAATTTTTGAATACTATCTAAAATCTAATTAAACGAATAAACAGATGACAAAACTTTTCATTTCAATCTACCGATATTTTCACAAACACCAGTGGCAGATGTGGCTGTCAATGGTGGCACTGTTCGCCGTAACAGGATTCTTCGCCAGCCAGATACACCTGGAGGAAGATCTCAACAAACTGATGCCATCGTCGAAGAACCCTGACGGTACGACCAAAATGGCTTTCGCCGACCTACGCATCAAGGACAAGACGTTTCTGCTGTTTGAAGCGAAGAAAGGGGCAGACACTGATACACTAATTGCCGTGTGCGATGAGTTCGTAGACTCACTCATGGCGCGTGACAATGTCAAGGACTCTACTATGCGCGTAATAGGCGACATATTCTATAATATCCCTGAGGACCTCATGCTTGAAGGCATCGCCTTTATGCAAGAGAACCTGCCGACATATATCGACACCTCGGCATACGCTGCGTTCGACTCCCTGCTCACCGTTGACCACATGCGCCGACAGATGACGCAAAATGCGGAGGATA
>CAMNCV010000065.1 GCA_946534585.1 uncultured Prevotellaceae bacterium | reverse complement strand
GAGGGCGCTTAGCTCAGTTGGTTCAGAGCGTCTGCCTTACAAGCAGAGGGTCGGGGGTTCGAATCCCTCAGCGCCCACCTCTCTCTCTCTCTAACTCTTTGGAAGTCCAGTTTTCAAGCAATTGAATCTGGACTTCTTTATTTGTTATTGAGTTATGATAATTCTAATATATTGGTGTTTACGTCATAGCATAAATGAAAAAGCCACAGATTTTGCAGTCAGTGCATATCACTATACACTGTCACTTGCAAAATCTGTGGCTTTATTTATTCTCGTTTTGTGGCTTTATTTTAATGCCATACGATAAATCTCGGTGCTAACGTCTGGGGTGATAGGATAGAAATCACCGAAACGCTCACCCTTGTTCTTGTGCAGACGCTCTACAAAAACAGGTATGGCGCGTTCTATCTCATCGTGTGACAGGGTGGGGAGCAGTTCATTAAGCGTGATTGGTAGCTTCAGGTCATTGCTGAGGAAGTCGCGGAAACGGCGTACACCCTCAAGTGCTATCTCCTTCTCACTGCCGAAGTCTGTGGCTACGCCAAACACACGCTCTGCAAACTGACGTATGCGGCGAGGATTATGGCTTGCCATATATTCCATGTAGGTAGGCGTGATTACAGCCAGACCTGCACCATGGGTTACATCATACAATGCACTGATTTCGTGCTCCATCTGATGTCCGCTCCAGTCCTCTTCGCATCCCACACCGCAGGTGCCATTATGGGCTACCATGCCGCTCCACATGATATTAGCACGAGCGTCATAGTCATTAGGATTCTGCATCACCTTGCGTGCCTCGTTGATGATAGCCATGAGTACGCCTTCACACATACGGTCGCCTATCTCCGTGTTCTCTGTGTTGGTGAAATAGCGCTCGAGTATGTGTACCATCATATCGCAAATGCCGGAAGCAGTCTGCCATGCCGGTAGCGTCATAGTAAGCACGGGGTTCATTATTGCAAACTTGGGGCGCAGTGTCATAGGCTGCTTTATGCCCAGTTTCTGAAGCGTCTGCTCATTAGTAATCACTGCATTGCCGGAGCCTTCAGATCCTGCTGCCGGTATTGTAAGCACAACGCCTACAGGCAGTGCATCACCCACTTTGACCTTACCGATGAAGAAATCCCAGAAGTCACCATCGTATTTCACTCCGCACGCTATCGACTTTGCAGTATCAATGACGCTGCCACCGCCTACGGCAAGCAGGAAGTCTGCCTGTTCAGCCTTTGCCATGGCAATACCCTCACGCACCTTTTTGTCGGTAGGATTGGCTTGCACTCCGCCCATCTCGCAGTGACTGAGGCCTGCAGCATCAAGCGAATGTTTCACACGGTCGAGCAGTCCGCTCCTTATTGCGCTGCCTCCGCCATATATAATCATAATCTTGCGTGCACCGTATTGGCAGGAAAGTTCGCCTGTACGGCTTTCGGTGTCATGTCCGAAAACAAACTTCGTAGGGGAGTAGAAAGTAAAATCAATCATAGTGTCACAACTTGTTAAAGGGGGTTAGTATAATGAAAATCAGAATTCGCTGGTGAAATGGAACCGGATATGCTCGAAGTCTTGTTGAGCCATAGATAGTACATAACCTGAGTCGGCAAGGAATACATCGCGGTCATCCTTGTCCTTAGCCATATACTGGTATTTGCGCTTCTTGAAGTTCTCAAGTTCTTGCTCGTTGTCGCTTTCTACCCAGCAGGCTTTGTAAAGGTGAACTGGTTCCCAGCGACATTTAGCGTTGTATTCGTTTTCAAGTCGGTACTGTATTACCTCAAACTGCAACTGTCCTACGGTGCCAACAATGCGGCGGCCGTTGAACTGATTGACGAATAACTGAGCCACACCTTCATTCATCAACTGTTCCAAGCCTTTCTGGAACTGTTTAGCCTTCATAGGGTCGTCGTTCTCAATGTACTTAAACATTTCTGGTGAGAACGATGGTAGTCCGCGGAAGTGCAGTTGTTCGCCTTCGGTCAGCGTATCACCAATCTTGAAGATGCCGTTGTCTGGTAGTCCGACAATGTCGCCGGCCCAAGCTTCATCTATGGTTTCCTTGCGTTGTGCCATAAACTGTGTTGGCGAAGAAAAACGCACCGTTTTGCCCAAACCTACGTGTAGGTATGGTTGGTTGCGCTGGAACTTGCCCGAACATACCTTGCAGAAGGCTATGCAGGAACGGTGGTTAGGGTCGATGTTGGCGGTTATCTTGAAAATGAAGCCAGTGAACTTCTCCTCCTCCGGGCTCACCATACGCTCCTCAGCCTTGGTGGGGCGTGGCGATGGTGCTATCTCTACAAAACAATCGAGTAGTTCCTGTACACCGAAGTTGTTGAGTGCAGAACCGAAGAACACCGGTGCCACCTCACCGCTACGGTAAGTCTCAACATCAAACTCAGGATATACTCCGCTGACGAGTTCAAGGTCATCACGCAGCTGCTGGGCGTCGTCTTCACCTACCTGAGCATCGAGAGCGCTTGACGCTATGTCGATGCTTACCTTCTCCGTCACACGCTGCTTGTCGGGAGTAAAGAGATTAAGCTGCTGTTCGTAGATATTATATACGCCCTTGAACTTCGCCCCTTGGTTGATAGGCCACGAGAGCGGACGCACTTTTATCTGCAGTTCCTGCTCCAGTTCGTCAAGAAGGTCAAAAGGGTCACGCCCTTCACGGTCCATCTTGTTGACAAAGATTATGACAGGTGTGTTCCTCATGCGGCATACCTCCATCAGTTTTCGTGTCTGTGCCTCCACACCTTTTGCGCTGTCAACTACGATAATTGCAGAGTCAACAGCCGTCAGCGTGCGGTAGGTGTCCTCGGCAAAGTCCTGGTGACCGGGGGTGTCAAGTATGTTTACCTTGTATGGAGAAACTGACTGGTCAGCAGTGGGTGGAAGATAGTCAAACTCCATCACAGAGGTGGATACGGAAATACCGCGTTGCTTCTCTATATCCATCCAGTCAGAGGTGGCAGTCTTGCGTATCTTGTTTGATTTTACTGCACCAGCTACTTGTATCTGTCCGCCGAAGAGCAGGAATTTCTCAGTCAGCGTAGTCTTGCCCGCGTCAGGGTGGGAGATGATGGCGAAGGTTCGCCTGCGTTCTATTTCTTGGTTCATAAAATGCTTTGTTTTTCTGTGCTTTGAGGGTGCAAAGTTAATAAAAAATCAGCACATAGACAAATTAAAGTTCGGTCAAATGACGTTCTATGGGTATGCCTTGATTCTTGTCGGCATTGTCCTTGTTTGCATCTATCCAACGGAACAGCGTATCCATCGCCGTTCGTGTAGCATGTTGCAGGGTGTCACCATCCTGTAAGTGTCCTACTATTATGGATGAGAAAATGTCGCCAGTACCAGGAAATTGCACTGGTATCTCTTCGTATGGTAATAGGAAGTATTCCGCCGAGAAGTGATTGTAGCCCATGACAGCGTGATGACCTTCGACAATCAAACTCGTGATAATTACAGACAAGGAACCGATGCGTCGCAGTCTGTTGATGAGCTCATGTCCCTCAGCTTCTGTGATACCTTCTTTCTTGTAAGGCATATCAGCCAACAGGCATGCCTCTGTATAGTTAGGGAAACAAAGATGTGCCACGCTAAGCATCTCACGCATACAGCGTACGGTTTCTTCGTTTGCACCACCATAGAGTTCTCCATAATCACCCATGACAGGATCTACATATATGCGCGTGCCCAGAGCAGCCTGTTCGCGACAGTAGTGTGACACAAGTCTTGCCTGACGTTCTGAGGCCATGAAGCCTGTAGTGATGGCATCAAAACGAAAGCCCAGTTCGTGCCATTTCTTCAGAGCTTCGGCTATATAGTCGGTGCTTTCAAGAATTGCATATTTCCCGTATGGAAAGGTATTGCTTACAAGCATCGTAGGCAGGTTGAATACATCATGCCCCATATATGATAAGATGGGCATCTGTACCGCTGCTGCCACCTTGCCGTAACCGCACATGTCGCTTATGATGAGTACCTTGCTTTTTACCATTTTATTATATCTTCTTTATTCCGTTTTGATGTTGCGATAATTGTCTGACGCTTGCTGACTGGCAAGGTTATATGCTTTGCCATCGTTATTTTACTAATTTTCCTATCTCTTCCACAAGCGTGTCATTGCCAACAATGATGCTGATGCCACGATCAGGACGGAACTCCTTTATTATGCCTCCAGCCTCACGTACGATTACTATGCCGGCACAGCAGTCATACTCTTTCAAGCACATCTCCCAATAGACGTCTATCGTACTCATGGCTACGCTACACATATCATAGGCGCAACTTCCCATACGACGGAACCCACGCACAAGTGGTATGATGCGTGCAGCATTTTCTACGTTGTTGGCTGGGTTCTGAGCCTTGTCGTAAGGAAAACCTGATGCTACGATACACTCTGCAAGATTGGTCTTGCGAGATACGTGTAGTCGCTCACCTGGCATAGGTTCGCCCATACAAAGTCCTTGTTGCATTTGTGCACCACCGCCTTTTACTGCGGAAAATAGTTCATCGAGATAAGGCGCATAAACTACGCCCACGACGGGTTCTCCCTTATAGCGCACTCCTATGCTGACACAAAAGATGGGGAGCCCTTGTGAGTAACTGTTGGTACCGTCAAGTGGATCGATTACCCACTCCCAATCAGTTCCTTCGTGTATGTGCTTTCCCGTTTCTTCGCCTATTATGGTATGGTCGGGATAGCGCTTGCTGATTTCACTGACAAGATAGTCTTCACACTTCTTGTCAACTTCTGTCACTATATCGAACTGTGTAGTCTTGGTATCCATACGCAGTTTTGGTGAGCGAAATGAATCCATCTGTATCTCGCCAACTTTCTCTGCCATGGATATCGCATTATTTTTTATACTCTCTAATATATCTATCTTCATGGTGTGTTGTTGTTTATCGTTGATTATTACTGATTGTGGTTGTATGTTTTTGATTATCGTTGATTATCGTTGATTGTGGTTGTTTATCGTTGATTATTACTGATTGTGGTTGTTTGTTTTTGATTGTGGTTGCCTGTAGTTGATTGTATATTGTAATTACCCCAGTTGTTCTCATATATTAGTACTTTGCAAAAAACAGGCCTGTCGAGACTCACATCTAAACAGGCCTTTGCAAAGTTATGTTTTTTGTTTATGAAAGGAGATTTCCTTCTGTTTCTATCAAGAATACCGTAGTAATTGTCCAACGCGCACCTTCATGTTGCGTGTGATGTGGTTCATCTTACAGAGTTGGTCAACCGTTACACCGCGACGCTTCGATATACTGTAAAGCGTTTCACCAGCTACAACTTTGTGGTATCTAACCTCTGTAGCTATGTGTGGCATCTTCGATGCTTGCTTTGCAGATGAAGCCTCTTTTACAGTACCACCTCCTGGGATTGTCTCACCTCGAACATCGCTTGCTACATATCCGCCGTTTCCAATCTTACCACGCAGGGCATTTGCAGCCTGTCCTTCACTTTCGTATGTTGATTTGCGGAACATATAACTGTCTCCTACAACATCCTGATTGCGGAAGTCGAACATCAAGGCTGGGTTCAGTGCTACACCGCAAAGGCGTGTCTCGAAATGCAAGTGAGAACCAGTACTTCTACCAGTATTGCCGCCAAGTCCGATTGGTTGACCAGCCTTAACAACCTGATTTTCCTGTACAAGCCATGCGCTCATGTGACCATATATCGTTTCCAGACCGTTGTTGTGGCGAATAACAACGTATTTGCCATAACCTGCTGCCTCGTAACGTACAACGCGAACTTTGCCAGAGAAAGCAGCGCGGATGGTGTCACCAATGTAAACCTTGATGTCAAGTCCTTTGTGCTGACGCCCCCAACGTGCTCCGAAGTTACTTGTTACTACACGACTCTCTGTAGGCATATGAAAACCACGCAGGTTAATGCGGAAAGAATCTGGCAACTCCGTAGCGTGGTGTGCATATTTGTTGCTCCAATCGTCGTATAGCTTAGACGCAGGCATCTGTGCTTCCTCGCGCTCTACTACCTGACGCAGTGCCAGTGTGTCAATTTTGCGCAGGTGCTTATCTACTGGAGCCTGACGTGCAAGCAGGTCCTGTGCGTAGGCTGATGGAACGATGAACAACAAAGTAAGTACTACAAGAATAAAATGTAATTTTTTTAAACCCATTGGTTAGTATCTCCGTAATTTTTAGCTGCGACGCATGTTTGCTACATATATGCTGTCGCAGGAATTAAACTTCAAATTGTTTTCGATTGATTTTAGGTGTAATACCTATACATATATATAGGCATATCCCATAACCATGCATTGGCTAAATACCAATTGTTTGCAAAATTAGTAAAAAAAACTGCGATTACCAAATCGTTTTTACATTTTACAAGATTTCATTGACGTTTCTATCTTGTCTTTAACATATTTTATGATTTAATCTTTAGTGCGTCAACAATTTTTTTGACTGTCATTGCAAAGCTTTTGTCATTTGTTAGAGTTTCTTCTATCTTGCTGATGCTGTGAATTACAGTGCTATGGTCGCGCGAGCCTATGAGTTTACCAATTCGTGTAACGGGAATGTTGGTATATTTATTTGCCAGGTACATCGTAAGCTGGCGTGGAACTACAAGTTCTTTCTTTCTTGAGCGTCCCTTTACTGCATTTGGCGTGACTTCATACGTGCGGCATACGCGGTCGAGTATGTCGTCCACAGTAAGTGGCATATCATCAATCTTTACGGCTCGTTTTACCACTCGCTCCACCAACTTCATATCAATGTTGCAGTTGTATGTGATACTATATACCAGAAGTGAGTTTACCACTCCTTCCAGTTCTCTTATCGAACCATTGGCGGTCTGTGCAATAAACTGCAAAACGTCCTCTGGTATATTTAGTCCATCGCGTGCAATTTTGCGTTTCAGTATGTCAAAGCAGAGTTGATAGTTAGGTTTTTCCATCTCTGCCATGATGCCACAAGCAAAGCGTGTGACAAGTCGCTTGTTCATTCCCTCTAATTCAACTGGAGCACGGTCACTGACGAGTATTATCCTTCGGTTGTTGCGGTGCAGATGGTTGAAGATGTGGAAGAATGTGTCTTGTGTGGATGTTGCTTTCATCCACTCCTGCACATCGTCAACGATAAGCATATCTATGGTCTGGTAGAAGGCTATGAAATCATTGATTTTGCCTTGCTGCATGGCTGTTACGTATTGTGCCTGAAAAGTGCGTGCGCTGACATACAGCACGCGCTTTTGCGCATATAGTTCATGACAGCGGTTGCCTATAGCATTGACCAGGTGTGTCTTTCCACATCCTGAAGGTCCGAAGATGAACATCGGATTGAATTGTGTACTATTAGGATGCTCGGCCACGTTCATGCCAACGGAGCGTGACAGTTTGTTGCTGTCGCCCTCTACAAATGTGCGGAAAGTCTGTTGTGGACTGAGTTGTGGGTCTATCTGTGGCAGCGTTTGTTGCTGTGACAGGTGTGTGGCCGGTATTTCGTTGTCGTGGGGATTGAGATCAAAAGGCACGGAAGCCTCAGGACTAGCCACAACCAGATTCTTGCCTTTGGCACCATCCTGTTCCTTAACAACTACAATGTCCCAGTCAACGTTTATTTTTCCAAAGGTATTATATATTGCTACTCGTAATACATTAAGGTAATTATTCTCGAGTTGCTCATATATGTATTCGCTTGGAAGTTTCAGTACCAGTTTTCTTTCGGCCACAACATATTTGCCGAACTCAATATTGGCGAAGATACGATCATATACATCCGCCTCTACGTTCTGCTTGAAATACTGTTGGCACGAAGTCCACAGAGCCTTACTGTCTTTGAGTTGTATAGCCACTTATTTCTCCTCCGTTTTTTCTTTTTTACCAAACACAGAGAAATGCACATAGCGTTTTGGATGTGACTTTAGGTCGATCATCAGAGAGTCGGCATGCTGCATAGTGGAGTTTAGGTTATTGTATAATCCCTTGTCGTACATAAGCAATCCGAGTGTGCCCTCGCGACTATTCAGCGCTTTTGACATTTGCTCAAGATTAGACAGGGTGTTGTCTATTTTCTTCATTGTGCCGTCAATGTCCACCTTTGCCAAATTATCTGTAAGGGTCTCAGTATTGGCCATGGTTGCATTGGCGTGCTGCATAAGACCTGGCACATTCTTGTTCAGTTGTGAAGCCAGCCTATTCAGTTCGGTAGTCGTTGCTTTCAGATTTGCAGTCATATCCTCTGCGTTGCTCAGTATATGCACAATAGAAGGATTAGCCAATATTGTATTTACCGATGTCAGTATGCTGTCGAGCTTTGGCACAAGTGCTGTCACCGTGGGCATCATTTCTGCTACCTGTGCCATTATGCCGTTTTCGTCAATACCCATGATAATGCCACCTGGTTCGATGCGTTGACGTGGGTTGTTTGCTAACAGCAGGTTTACCTTGATATTGCCCATGAGGTCGCTTTCTATCATCGCCTGCGAACCTTCTGGTATGCGCAACTGTGGGTCGATGTCACAATCAACAATTATATTGCCAGCTTTCTCGTAGTCATAATTGATACCCGTCACTGTGCCGACCTTGTATCCATCGGCATATATGGCGGTAGATTTTGATAGGCCTTTGAGGTTAGAAAATGACATCTTGTATGTTGTTGCTGTGCTGAATACGCTAAGCCCCTTCAGGAAGTTCAATCCGAAGAACAGCAGTACTATTGCTACGATTGCCACAAGGGCTATCTTTATTTCTTTTGTAAATATCTTATTCATTTATTTTGGTTTCTCTTGTATTCGCGTATAGCTTCAGCCGTGTTAATCTTCACTCCATCCTTGAAGGCAATGATGAAACAGTCGCTGAAAGTTGGCTGCAACTCATTGCGTAATTGCAATATTTCTTGATAGTCGGCAGATGCTCCTATAGTATATTTAGCCATGCCTTTTTCGTCGTATCTCTCGTAGTCGGTGCGCCCCTTGAAGTGTGGGTCTCCTTTTTTGAAAGGCTTATCGGTGGCACATATCTGTACCTTGAATATCAGTCCTGGCTGTTCTTTTTTCGCAGGCTGTTCCAACTGTATTACGGTTGGTTTCTTCTCCTCCTTCTTCTCTTCCGCTTTTACTTTTCGCTCTTTTTCTTTCTCTTCCTTCTTCTTTTCCTCTTTCTTCTTCTCCTCCTTCTTCGTTGCTTCTGGTTTATTTTCAGATTTCTTCTCTGGTTTGTTTTCTATCTTTGTATTGTTTTCTTTGTCAGCTTTTGTTTCCGCCGTTTCTGTCTTGTATGTCGGCGTTTGGTTGTCATATTTCTTTTTATACTCCACGAAGGCGTTGTATATACCCTTGGCAATATTATCTACAACAGTTTCATCGTTAAGTTGTTTCTCTTCTGTCGGTGTTGAAATATATCCCAATTCTATGAGGCAACTTGGCATGGACGTCTCTCTGAGTACGAGAAATCCTGCTTGCTTTACGCCCCTGTTGGGTCTTGAGGCAATGGAGCAGACGTTGCGTTGCACCATTTTTGCCAAGTCAACAGAGCGCTGCATATTATTGTCCTGCATGAATTCAAAGATTATATAACTCTCTGCAGAGTTTGGGTCGAATCCCTGATATGATTCCTTGTAGTCATCTTCCACGAGGATTACAGAGTTTTCTCGTTTTGCTACGTCAAGGTTATCTTTTGCGCGGTGCATGCCGAGAGTGTAAGTCTCCAGACCCTTTGCAGTGTTGTGTCCAGCCGGTAGGGAGTTTGTGTGTATGCTGATGAAAAGGTCAGCCTTGGCTTTGTTGGCTATATTGGCACGACCGTTTAGTGTGACGAATACGTCGGTTTTGCGTGTGTAAATCACCTTCACATCAGAGCAGTTCTGCTCTACATATCGTCCGAAGGCCAGTGCCATCCTTAGATTGATGTCTTTTTCCTTTGAAAAAGAGCCCACAGCCCCAGCATCATGTCCGCCGTGTCCGGCATCTATGACGAGCGTGAAATCCTTTGCGCCTGTATGTGTTATAATTGCGCAAAGCATACTTAAAGACAATATAAGACACTTGCTATATCTCATAGGACAAACAAAAATGTATGCAAATTTACTAAAATATTATGAAACGACAAACTTTTTCCTCTTTTTTTCGATTTATTAAGAAAGTTATTTTTTTTCTCTCCGTGTTTGTGTGGTTATGTCGTGATTTTTTGTTACCTTTGTGCGAAAACCTCAAAAATCACTAAACAATAATATAAAACACATTATTTTAATTTTTAATCTTATGAGTAACAACAACCAACCACAGCAGGGGCAGCAACTGCAGATTGACATTCAGCAGGACGTAGCGAAGGGCGTTTACAGCAACTTCGCCATTATATCTCACTCCCACGCAGAGTTTATC
>CAMNCV010000064.1 GCA_946534585.1 uncultured Prevotellaceae bacterium | reverse complement strand
CAGAATGTTACAAGTATGGGTTCGATGTTCTCTGGATGCTCTCTGCTCAAATCTCTTGACGTAAGCAATTTCAACACGCAGAATGTCACATATATGAGTTATATGTTCTCTGGATGCTCTCTGCTCAAATCTCTTGACGTAAGCAACTTCAACACACAAAATGTCACAAGCATGAGTTCGATGTTCTCTCAATGTCGTCTGTTGACAAGGATATATGCAGGAGAGCAGTGGAATTTAGGTAAAGTTGAAAACTCCTCGTACGTATTCTACAATTGCAATATGATTGTTGGAAATGATGGGACAAAATATGATAATGGAGCGACGGATGCAACAAAGGCTCATTATGGTGAAGGTGGGTATCTGACATTCAAGCCTGCAACGATACTGGGAGACATTAATGGCGACGGCAGCGTAACCATGGCTGATGCCAACATGATAGTTAATGCTTTCCTCGGAGGGCAGAATTTGAATCTGAAAGTTGCAGACATGAACGGCGACGAACATATTACCATGGCCGATGCCAATCAAATTGTGAATATGTATTTGCAGGGAAACAAATAGAAATAAAGTAATATGACGATTTAAGGAAACATTCAAGCGGATTAACAAGAGATAAACATTTATGGGCACACCTTACATCTTGCAGGGTGTGCCCAGAACGTTTTTTTTCATATGTTACACAATAAATCCGAGACTTCCAAACATTTTCGCCTTTATACGTTAATGCCGTGAATTTCATTCATTAATACCATTGGGGAACTTCTATTTATTATCGCCTTCGGCGAGAAGGTTTAGCTCGGCGGCCTGAAGGGGAAAGCCAAATCGTTCAAATCAACTCAAATCACTCAAAATAATGTTAATAAGAAAAACCGTAGAAAAAATCCCTTACAATCCCTTATCATCTGTGTGAGATTATTTCATTCTTCAATCCTTCAATCTTTCACTTTTCACCTTTCACTTTTCACTCTTCACTTTGAGCGTAGCGAAATTTGTGCGCGTACACACAAATTTCAACATTAAAAAGTGCACGCAAAATTTGCAAGGTAAGAATAAATTACGTAAATTTGCAATACCTTAGTATAGACCCTAATACCGTAACCTTATAATTAACTCATACTATGAAACACAGTAGTATTTATATAACCATTATGGTGCTGTGCGTCTTTTCTGATGTATATTCTGCTCCTATATCGGAAGATGCAGCACGCATGAAAGCATTGGGCTTCTTAACAGACAAAACCGGGAATTCTGAGTATGCTGGCGCGAAAGGCGTGTCAGCCGGCGGCGGCATGGTGCTTACCACAGCAGAGGCTTGTGACGCCTATTACGTGTTCAACAAAGAGACTGACGGCGGCGGATATGTCGTAGTAAGCGGCGACGACAGGATGCCGGCGGTGCTGGGTTACTCAAGAAGCGGCAGATATGATGCAGCCGGCGTTCCCGCAAACAAGCGTGCGTGGATGCAGGGCTATGCGGAGCAATATGAGTATCTGCAGAGTAAAGGCACTGACGTGACCATAAGCAATGGAATAGTGACGGGCAACAGGATATTGCCGCTGCTGAAGAGTCAGTGGTCTCAGAGTTATCCATACAACACTCTGTGTCCTGAGAAAGACGGAGAAAGAACCCTGACGGGATGTGTAGCTACGGCGATGGCGCAGATAATGTACTACTGGCAGTGGCCCAAGCAGACGACGAGAGTAATACCGAAATATTATAAAGTGGCGGCAATGGCTCAGACGTCCATTGACTGGGACAACATATATCCGCAATACAGCAGCAGTGCGACGGAAGAGCAGGCCCTGCCCGTATCAACTCTGATGAAACTGTGCGGTGCGTCAGTAAAGATGAATTATGGTTTGAATGGCAGTGCCGCATCCATATATTCCGCCACAGAAGCCTTTTCCAAGTATTTTGACTATGACGGCACGAAAATCTCATACGTAAGGAGACACGATTACAATGACACCGTGTGGTGTCAGATGATGTATGACGAACTCAAGGCTGGGAGACCAGTGATATATGACGGTCAGTCTTCTGACGGCGGTCATGCCTTTGTCATTGACGGTTATGACGGTGACGACTATTTCCATGTAAACTGGGGATGGGGAGGATATGAAGATGATTATTTCCTGCTCAATGCGCTCAATGGCTATGACTATATGCAGAATGCCGTAATCGGAATAGAGGGAAAGGAAGAAGCGGACAAAAGGCGCTTTTACATGTCGTTGAACAATGGCACGCTTACATTCTACTATGATGACAAGAGAGAGGAACGTACGGGAGTGCTTTATAACTTTTCGCCAGCACGGCCTGAGGAAGGGTATCTCAGCAATGCTGAAGAGATAACAGCCGTTGTCATGGATTCCACGGTGGCAGACTATCACCATATTCAGAGCACGAGCTTCTGGTTCTGCGGCATGACGAACCTGCAGTCTGTTAAGGGCTTGCAGTACCTTGACACACGCAATGTAACCGACATGAGTTACATGTTCTATAACTGCTCGTCGCTGACAACCCTCGATGTAAGCAGTTTTGATACTCAGAATGTGGCAGACATGAGGATGATGTTCTGCTGCTGCAAGCTGCTCAGTTCACTTGATGTCAGCGGTTTCGCTACGAATAACGTAACCGACATGAACCGCATGTTTTTTGGCTGTTACGTGCTTGACAGTCTCGACGTAAGCAACTTCGACACAGGTAACGTAACCGACATGGCTTACATGTTTTGCAGTTGTGATGCATTGTCATCGCTCGATGTCAGCGGTTTCGACACAGAGAATGTAACCGACATGAGTTACATGTTCTATGGTTGCAAGTCGTTGCGGGAGATTGACGTCAGCGGTTTCGACACGGGGAATGTTACTGACATGAATTGTATGTTTTACAGTTGCAATACTGTGCAGATGCTTGACGTCAGCAATTTCTCCACGCATAACGTCACTGACATGGAATATATGTTCTGCTACTGCTATTCGCTTGCAACATTATATGCAGGCGCGGAGTGGACGGTGGATAATGTGGAACAGTCGTCGCGCATGTTCTCGGGATGTTACAGCATCAAGGGAGGGGATGGAACGATATATGACTATCAAGTTACAGACAAGACCAAGGCACACTATGGTGAAGGCGGATACATGACATATAAGGTTGCTACTGTGGAGGGCGATGTGAACGGTGACAGCAGCGTGACCATGTCGGATGCCAACATGGTGGTGAATGCCTTCCTCAATGGAGAGGGTTTGGAGGGTGCAGACATGAATGGCGACGGTCAGATTACCATGTCGGATGCCAATCAGATAGTGAATATGTTCCTGAATGGAAAGTAAGTAGCATACGAGGTGATTTTTGTATCAAAAAAAACATACAAAAAGCGTTTTTTACCTGTTTGCTTTAGTATTTAGGAAAAAAGTTGTATCTTTGCATTACAAACCGCACAATAGATTATAATTATGACAGCATTACAGTTAAATGCCGAGCTATACCGCGCAATGGGCGTAATAGCCGACGATGAAACCTTGATGACAAAAGTCTTAAACTACGTAAAGAAACTTGCTGCAAAGAAAGAAGACCCCACAGAGATGACTCGTGAGGAATTCTTTGCCCGTGTGGACAAGGCAAAGTTGGGAGCATCCAAAAGATTTGCCAATGTAGAAGATTTAGACAAGTATATAAGATTATCCATGTAGCTATGTATTACGTAGAATACAAAGAACAAGCCCAAGCAGACCTTAGAAAACTCTTAAAAGCAGAACCTAAGGCATACAAGAAAGCATTGCAACTGATAGCAGAACTCTACGACCACCCATGCACAGGCACCGGCAAGCCCGAGCCTCTGAGCGGAGACCGCCAAGGGCAGTGGAGCCGACGCATTACGAAGAAGCACCGGCTTGTATACGAAATCAACGACGACGTGGTAACAGTACTCGTACTCACAGCCTACGGCCACTACGACGAGAAATAACATTGCGAAACAAGCACACACTTAATGACAGAAGACTTTGATATACACACAGAGCGACAGGGCTCGGCAGAGAAGGAGTTTGAGAAGGCTCTCAGACCATTGCAGTTTGATGACTTCAGCGGACAGCAAAAGGTGGTTGAGAACCTGCGCGTATTCGTTGACGCAGCAAAATATCGTGGTGAGCCGCTCGACCATACGCTGCTGCACGGTCCGCCGGGACTGGGTAAGACGACCTTGTCGAACATCATAGCCAACGAACTGGGCGTAGGTTTCAAGCTCACCTCGGGACCGGTGCTCGATAAGCCAGGCGACCTCGCTGGACTGCTTACTTCGCTCGAAACCAACGACGTGCTCTTCATCGACGAGATACACCGTCTGTCACCCGTGGTCGAGGAGTACCTCTACTCCGCCATGGAGGACTACCGCATCGACATCATGATTGACAAAGGACCGTCGGCTCGCTCAATACAGATAGACCTCAACCCCTTCACTCTCATAGGTGCAACCACGCGCTCCGGACTGCTCACGGCTCCGCTGCGCGCACGCTTCGGCATCAACATGCACCTTGAGTATTACGACCCGCAGACGCTCTCGAAGATTATCAGACGCTCTGCCGGACTGCTCGGCGTGCCTATCAGCGATGCTGCCTGCGACGAGATTTCACGACGCTCGCGAGGTACGCCGCGTATAGCCAACGGACTGTTGCGCCGCGTGCGCGACTTCGCACAAGTGAAGGGCAACGGCTCCATCGACATGGCTATAGCCAAACTGGCTCTTGAGGCCCTGAACATCGACGAATACGGCCTTGACGAGATTGACAACAAGATACTGCTTACGATAATCGACAAGTTCAACGGCGGTCCGGTAGGCGTGGGCACCATAGCCACCGCCATCGGCGAGGATGCCGGCACGGTGGAGGACGTATATGAGCCATACCTCATCATGGAGGGATTTATCAAGCGCACGCAGCGCGGACGCGTGGTCACTGAACTCGCCTATGCCCACCTCGGACTCAATCCCTACAAGCAGGGCAGCAACATACTGTCGCCCTCACTGTTTGACTAAATGAAAAGGGGTAAAACCCATCCAAGATTCCGCTTATGAAAAGAATACTATTCGTATGCCACGGCAACATCTGCCGCTCGCCGATGGCTGAATACATAATGAAGCACCTCGTAGCAGAGGAAGGCATAGCTGGTGATTACCTTATAGCCTCGGCAGCCACCAGTACAGAGGAACTGGGCAACCCCGTATATCCGCCTGCACGCCGTAAACTGGCAGAGCACGGTATAGCCTGCGAGGGCCACAGTGCGCGCCAGCTAACGCGCAATGACTACTCACGCTATGACCTGCTCATAGGCATGGACACATACAACATACGCAATATGCAGCGCATGTGCGGCGGCGACCCTGAGGGAAAGATACACCGTCTGCTCGATTTTACCAATCGTCCTGGCGACGTGGCCGACCCATGGTACACCGGAGACTTCACCGCCACATGGCGCGACTGCCTTGAGGGCTGTCAGGCGCTTCTGCAAGCGTTGGAGCAACAGTAATGGTAATACACAAAAACACAGATGCCACAGACTTTTCCTTATTGCGAAAGTCTGTGGCATCTGTGCTTTTGTGCTGTTCAGTGTATGATGATACATCCTGAACAGAGGATAGTCGCGTGGGCTTTACGAGAAGGTCCAGAATGTCATTGCTGATGCCACGTAGGCTATCAGGCATTGGAAAATGACAATGATAATGGCGTAGCGCGTGCCCAACTCACGACGTATGCTGGCAATGGCTGCCACACATGGCGTGTAGAGCAGGCAGAATACCAGTAGCGACAAGGCTCCTGCTGTGGTGAGTGCCGATTGCAGGGCATGTGCTCCGGAACCCATCAGCACACTCATAGTGCTTACTACACTCTCCTTGGCAAGGAAACCGCCTACGAGTGAAGTGGCTATTCGCCAGTCGCCGAAGCCCAGAGGTGAGAATATAGGTGCCACGACTGAGGCTATTGAACCAAGTATGCTTTGGGATTGGTCATCAACGAGCTGCATGTGCCAAGAGAAGGACTGCAGGAACCATATTGCCAGTGTGGCAAGGAAGATGACGGTGAAGGCGCGTGAAAGGAAGTCGCGGGTCTTCTCCCACAGGAGCATCAAAGTAGAGCGCATGGATGGCATACGGTAGTTGGGTAGTTCCATTACAAACGGTACCGCTTCGCCCTTGAAGGCTGTGCGCTTCAGTACCAGTGCCACGAGGATTCCAATAATGATGCCCAAGGCATATAGTCCGCACATGACCCATGCGGCTTTCTCAGCGAAGAAGGCTGCGCAGAGGAATGCGTAGATGGGGAGCTTTGCCGTGCATGACATGAAAGGCGTGAGTAACACCGTAAGCCGACGGTCTCGCTCCGAAGGCAACGTGCGTGTTGACATCACTGCAGGTACGGAGCAACCGAAACCCATCAGCAGCGGTACGATGGAGCGACCTGATAGTCCGAGGCGGCGCAAGGGACCGTCCATTACGAATGCTATGCGTGCCATGTAGCCAGTGTCTTCAAGCATCGAGAGGAAGAAGAACAATACTACTATAATAGGTACGAACGTGGCTACGGTACCTACGCCGGCATATACACCATCAATGACGAGCGACTGGACCACATCGTTGACACCCCACGACTGCATGGTGGAACTTGACAGTTCGGTAAACCAGTTGATGCCGTCTTCCAGCCACTCCTGTGCGGTGCCACCCAATAGGTCAAACGTAAGGTAGAAGATGCTGGCCATGATAAGCATAAATGCAGGCAGTGCCGTCCAGCGCCCCGTCAGTATGCGGTCTATGTTATGCGAGCGTAGTGCTTCACGGCTTTCCTTGGGGTGGGTGACAGCCTCCTTGCATAGTCTGTTGATAAAGGAGAAACGCATGTCAGCCATGGCCGCGGCACGATCCAGTCCGCGTTCATCTTCCATTTGCTGAAGTATGTGCTCTATGGTTTCAAGTTCGTTTTGAGAGAGTTTCAGCGCCTGCTCTATCAGTCTGTCGCCCTCAGCCAACTTTGCCGCAGCAAATCTCAGCGGTATGCCAGCGCGCTCGGCATGGTCTTCTATCAGGTGCATTATGGCATGCAGACAGCGGTGTACTGCTCCGCCGTGGTCTTCTGACGAACAGAAATCCTGGCGAGCAGGTGGCTCCTGATACTTTGCTACGTGAATAGCATGCTCCACGAGTTCGTCAACGCCCTGGTTCTTCACTGCCGAAATGGGTACTACCGGTATTCCAAGCAAATGCTCCATGCGGTTAACGTCGATATTGCCGCCGTTGCCCTTCATCTCGTCCATCATGTTAAGGGCCAATACCATTGGAGTACCCAGTTCCATGAGCTGCATAGTAAGATATAGGTTGCGCTCTATGTTGGTTGAGTCCACTACGTTGATTATGCCGTGGATTTTCTCGCCTATGATAAATTCGCGACTCACCACTTCCTCACTCGTGTATGGTGACAGACTGTAGATACCTGGCAGGTCGGTAATCTCCGTCAGTTTATTGTTGCGTATCTGTCCGCTCTTGCGGTCAACAGTCACTCCGGGGAAGTTCCCTACGTGCTGATTGGCTCCAGTCAGTTGGTTGAAAAGCGTGGTCTTGCCACAGTTTTGGTTTCCTGCCAGTGCAAACCTGAGTTTCGTACCCGTAGGCAGTGGTTTTTCGTGTGTTGCATCGTGGTACTTGCCGCCTTCGCCAAGACCAGGGTGGGGGATATGGTTTTCTTCCCCTTGTTCTCCTCCTTTAGTAAAGGGTATAGTTGAGAGGCTCACCTCTATCTTGCTTGCATCCGCGCGTCGCAGCGTAAGCGCGTAGCCGTGGATTTCAATCTGCATCGGGTCACCCGTTGGTGCAAACTTCTTTAGCTCGACCTGTGCGCCCGGTATCAGTCCCATGTCGAGTAGGTGCTGACGCAACGCACCATCACCGCCTATTGAGGTGATTTGTGCATGTTGTCCTTTCTGAATGTCGTTGAGTGTCATAATCTGTTTTTATGAATTTCGACTGCAAAGTTACTCATTATTTATTACAATCAGTTTGCAAAACGATTTTTTTTTCTCCTTATATATATAAATACCTAAATATAAGTAGGTGCGTATAATTATTCATACCTACTTAATGATAGATTAGACGAGTGTCTTTATGCTCTTTTATCATGTTTTTCTCACAAGCAGAAACAAAAACACTTAAAAACATGCCAAAAAAGGCTTATTTTGCCTTGTGTGCGCACACAAACGTTGATATGCGTCAAGAATAAGCAGAAAAAATGAAGATTTTTTATAAAACTGTGTGCGCACACAGAAAAAAGTTTGTACCTTTGCATTGTCAAAAGGAAAAAACAAAAGTTTTACTCCTTGCGACATCAAAAAGTCAAAGATTGGATATTGTTTAGGTTAGTTAGTATATAAAGATTGATTTAGGTTTTTTAGTTTTTCGCCGTGAGGCGCAAGGTAAAAAAGGATTTGTTTAAATTTAGGGTAACAAAAATTTTGATGCAGTCCACGAAGGGCAGGGAGATGGCAAATGAGCCACTCACCCACCTTCAAAAGGACGGTCAGAATTCCTTAAAATTGATATTGTTTAGGTTAGTAGATAAATTCTGGGAATGCAGCAGGTCGTGAGATTAGCTGCATTTTTTTTGTGTGTAATTATCTGGGCTGGCTGTGCAGATATTGTGACACTTTATATGGTATGCCTTTATTACGGGAGCAAAATATGTCTTCTTTTCCATGTTTGTTTTCTTTCCTTTATTTATTTGCTAATCTTCTTACCGTTCTGAATGTATATACCCTTCTGTGCAGGAGCATTGAGTATGGTTTTTCCGTGCGTGAAGTCATTAAACCATGATTTCATTTGCCAGTTTAAGGAAAAAAGATTAACTTTGCAGTTTGGAATGTTGATGCAGTGGGATGATATAACCATCAGTGTCAGCTTATCCGCTAAGAAACTAATACATTCTAACGAAACGATGGAAAAAGAAAAGAAGGATACGCTGCTCCGCCATAATGGGGTAAGCTATGTGGGTACTTTTGTGCTCGTTACCAGCCTGTTTGCTCTGTGGGGCTTTGCCAACGACATCACCAACCCTATGGTGGCGGCTTTCCAGACGCTGCTGGAAATTTCTGCCACGAAGGCCTCGATGGTGCAGTTTGCTTTCTATGGCGGCTACGCCACGATGGCTATACCCGCAGCAATGTTCATACGTAAGTACAGCTATAAGAGCGGAATACTGCTCGGACTGGCTCTCTATGCCGTGGGAGCATTCCTATTCATACCGGCGGCTGAGATGCAGAGCTTCTGGTTCTTCTGCTGCTCGCTGTATATACTGACCTTCGGACTTGCTTTTCTCGAAACTACCGCCAATCCGTTTGTGCTGTCGCTCGGTTCGAAGCAGACATCCACACGACGCCTTAACCTGGCACAGTCTTTCAACCCTATGGGTTCGCTCTTCGGTATGGCGGTTGCAAGCCTCGTGGTGCTGCCAAACCTGTGGAGCGACCGCCGCGATGCTGCCGGAAGCATTATCTTCCCCATGCTCAGCGAGGCTGAGAAGGCAAACATTCGCGTGCATGACCTTGTCGTGATACGCGATCCCTACGTGTGTATCGGTCTGGTCGTGCTGCTAATGCTCGTGGTTATTGCAATGAAGCGTATGCCCGACACGGCAGGAACGAAAGAGAAACTCTCGCTATGCGAGTCGCTCCGCAATCTGTGGCACAACCGTATATACCGCGAGGGAGTAGTGGCGCAGGTGTTCTATGTGGCTGCGCAGATTATGGTATGGACGTTTATCATACAGTATGCCGACTGCATGGGTATAAACAAAGCCACCGCTCAGATGTATAACATCGTGGCGATGGCACTGTTTCTTATTTCGCGCTTCATAGCTACAGGACTGATGAAGTATGTCAACGGACGGCTGTTGCTTGCCGTATTCGGCATGGGGGCAGCCCTGTGTACGTTGGGATGCGTGTTTATTCAGGGTATCGTGGGACTGTGTTGTCTTGTGTGTATCAGCTTCTTTATGTCGTTGATGTTTCCTACTATCTATGGCATTGCGCTGGAAAACGTGGATGCAAAAGACTCCACGCTTGGTGCGGCTTTCCTTGTCATGGCCATTGTGGGCGGAGCACTGATGCCACCGCTGCAGGGACTTATCATCGACGCTGGCGGTGCAGAGCATATCATCGCCGGCTATCCCAGTGTCAATATCAGTTACCTGCTGCCGTTCCTGTGCTTTGTCATCATCATTGCCTATGGCATAAGGACGTACAGGTGGCGCTATCTCCCTGCCTGTTCGGTGTAATCGTCTGGATTTATGGTGCGTTTGCCTGACTGGTTGATGGCCCAGCGCAGCGCCCACTCACCCGAGTCATTAAGATTAGTCAGATACTGCGAGCCACACACATGGCGGTGCTCCATGCGGCTTGCAGGTTGAAACCGCCCGTGATGGCATCGATATCGAGAGCTTCGCCGGCAAAGAAAAGACCGGCATGGCTGCGATGCTCAAGGGTCTTGGGATTGACCTCCTTCAGTGATACTCCTCCGCAGGTGACGAACTCATCCTTGTATTTGCAGCGGCCGGTGACCTCTACCTGCTGGGCGGTGAGCGTATTCACAAGACGGTTGATGTGTGTTTGGTTGAGGGCACCCCACCTCTGGGTGTGGGGAATACTGCATACCTCAAGCAACTTCAGCCAAAGTCTGTTGGTGAGATAAGAAGGATAGGTGTTGTTGACCTGTCGATGCGAATCATTTTCGATGAAATGGCTGATTTCTTCCGTTACTTCGGCAACGTTGCGCCCATCGCACCAGTTAATTATCAATGTCCCTCTGTAATCAGTCTCAGCCAGCAATCGTGCAGCATACGATGACAGTTTCAATACTGCAGGTCCACTTACCCCCCAGTGTGTGATTAGAATTTCGCCATGTGACCGCAATCGTGTGCCGGCAAAGGAAAGAGTCACGTTTTCTACCACAGTACCCATAAGCTCATTGTGCATGGCATTGGCGGTATTGAAGGTAAACAGTGATGGCAGCGTAGGCACGATCTCAATGCTAAGTGGTTGCAAGAATGGTGCCTTGCCTCCACCCGTTGTTATTATTACAATATCCGATGAAATGGGCTTTTCTTCATCATTAAACCATAATTTATAGCCCATTTCATCGCAAAAATCTATATTCTTAAGTTCGTGCTTCAGATGGAGTGCAACGCCCTCGCTGCGCATCAAGCGCAACAGCGTGTTGACTATCTCCATGGCATCCTGCGACTGCGGGAACACGCAGTTGTCACGTTGCGTCACGAGCCTTACCCCCTCATGCTCAAACCACTTCATGGTATCAGTATGCGAGAACTGCGACAGCATCCTGCGCATGAGTTTGTCGCCGCGCGGATAAAGCAGATGCAGGTCGTGGTATGCGCCCCGTTCATCGGTGAAACCGCTGAAACTGTTAGTCAGATTACACCGTCCTCCACCCGTTATAGCCACCTTAGCCAAAGGCTTCGTGGCGCGTTCATATACATGCACGTCAAGTTCCGGTCTGCGCCGATTCAGTTCTATGGCGCAGAAACAACCGGCTGCGCCGGCACCGATTATGGAAACAATATTCTTTCTTTTCACCTATATTTGTTTTTCTCGCAGACTTCACCGATTTTGCGGAATTGCTTCAATGAACTAAAACGAGTGGAGTAATCGTCAGTTTGTATTGCCTGCAAAGCATTGTCATCTGCTAAATCAGTGCTTACATCATCTGCTGCACGAAATGCCAGATGGCAATGCCAGCCGTCACCGACACGTTGAGAGAGTGCTTCGTACCAAACTGTGGTATCTCAAGGCATCCGTCACACTGGTCAACGACATCCTGATGCACGCCCTTCACCTCATTGCCCAGCACTATGGCGTAGCCCTTCCCGGGCATAGGAAGAAAGTCCTGCAACATCGTAGAACCGTGACACTGCTCAATGGCCATAACGATGAAACCGTCGTTTTTCAGTTTCTCTACAGCCTCCTCGGCACTCTTGAAATACTGCCAGCTGACGCTCTCCTCAGCACCGAGGGCCGTCTTGTGTATCTCCTGCGAAGCCTTCAGCGAGGCCTCCTTTATTACGGTTCCATCGGCAGTCTTCACGTTGTCAGGCACTGCTGTGATACCGCAAAGGCATATAGCCTGCAGACGGAAAGCATCCGCCGTGCGAAAAACGCTGCCCACGTTGTGCAGCGAGCGCACGTCGTCGAGCACCACCACAAGGGGCAGTTTTTCGGCTTTGTGAAACTCCTCCACCGTCAGGCGGTTCATTTCGTGTATAGTGGTTTTCTGCATATTCTTTATTATAGGCATTTTAGCGTATATCCTGCAATCGCATTGCTTTTATCTTGTAAACGCATTGGGATTACCATGTAAAGGCATTGCTTTTACCATATAATCGCATAGCGGTTAGCGACCCATCATCACGAGCAGCACATTGATGTCAGACGGACTGACACCAGGGATGCGCGAAGCCTGTGCCAGCGTCTCGGGGTCAATGGCTGTTAGCTTCTGCCGGGCTTCTGTTGAGATGCTCTGAATGTCGTTATAGTTGAAGTGCCCGCGTATGCGAATGTCCTCCAGACGGTGCATCTTTTCAGCCTCTTTTTTCTCACGCTCGATGTATCCGTCATATTTTATCAGCGTCTCGGTGGCATCGGCAATCTCCACGTCTCTGTCAGAATGGTAACCGCCTGTCATTTTTGCCAGTGGATGATAACGTCTTACCAGCCATTCCATTGTGATGCCCGGGCGAGAGAGCAGGTCGTAGAGACGTGTGCTGCCGGAGAGAGGTGCGCTGCCAATTTTCTCCAATTCATCGTTGATTTCGGCAGGTTTCACCTTCTTTGTGCGACAGAACTCAATCATTTCGTCGATTCTCTCCTTCTTCTCTTTCCATACGTTAAGGCGCTCGGTGGTAGCCAGACCTAAGAGGTGTGACTTCTCCGTCAGTCGGGCATCGGCATTATCCTGACGCAGCAGTATGCGGTATTCTGCGCGAGAGGTAAACATACGGTATGGTTCGTCAACACCTTTTGTCACTAGGTCGTCTATAAGCACACCGATATAAGCCTCGTCTCGTGCGAGTGTGAAAGGCTTGAAACTGCTTGCCTCATTGCTTTTGTTGCCGCTTGCACCGAGGTGACCTGTATAGAGAGCGGCATTGATGCCAGCAATAAGTCCCTGTCCGGCTGCCTCTTCGTAGCCCGTGGTGCCGTTGACCTGTCCGGCAAAGAAGAGTCCGTTGCATTTCTTCGATTCCAACGAGTGGTAGAGTTGTGTAGGGTCGAAGAAATCATACTCTATGGCATAGCCCGGACGGTATATCTTCACGTCGCGCAATGCCGGTATTTTCTTCAGTGCTTCCAGCTGCACTTCCATCGGCAGCGATGACGAGAAGCCGTTGAGATACATCTCATTGGTGTTGGTTCCTTCGGGTTCAAGGAACAGCGGGTGAGTGTCGCGGTCGGGGAAGGTTACGAGTTTTGTCTCTATCGAAGGGCAGTAGCGCGGACCGATGGACTGTATCTGTCCGTTGTAGAGCGGAGAGTCCGCAAGACCTGAGCGCAGGATTTCATGACACTCTGGGGTGGTATTGAAAGTCCAGCAGGGCAGTTGCTTTTGGCATGCTACTGCAGGCATCCTTCCTTCAAACGGATTAGAAATGGACGGTATAAATCCACCACGGTCAAGCTTCTCGTACATATATGTGAAGATAGAGCCTAACTTCTCGCCAGGCTGTATAGTAGCATCTTCAAAGTGTACAGAGCGTTTGTCTATGCGTACCGGTGTGCCCGTCTTCATGCGCTGCGACGTTATGCCGAGGGCGTTGATGCTCTCAGTGAGATGCAGTGCGGCAGGCTCTGCGCAGCGTCCGCCTGGCACCATCTTACGACCTATGTGCATCAGTCCGTTGAGGAACGTGCCGGCTGTTATCACCACGGCAGGAGCATACAGTTCGCAGCCCCAGATGGTGCGGACGCCGGTAACTCCTGCCCCTCCCCGTGGGGTAGTTATCAGTTCCTCCACCTGGTCTTGCCAGATGTCGAGGTTAGGGGTTTTGTCGAGCATTGTGCGCCACTCCCAGATATACTTGCCGCGGTCGCACTGTGCGCGTGGGCTCCACATGGCAGGGCCTTTCGACTTGTTGAGCATACGGAATTGTATGGCAGTGCTGTCAGTCACGATGCCCATGCCGCCGCCCAGTGCATCCACCTCGCGTACAATCTGTCCTTTGGCAATGCCACCCACGGCAGGGTTGCACGACATCTGCGCAATCTTGTTCATATCCATCGTGACGAGACACGTGCGTGCACCCATCATGGCCGCAGCGTGAGCCGCCTCGCAGCCGGCATGTCCGCCGCCAACCACTATCACGTCGTAGTATAGCTTCATATAAGTGTGTGTGTTTAGGTGGGTTCTATTAATTACCACCGTAATGTTAAACTTTAAATGTGGGTTTACGTTTTGTCATCTTTTCGTTTTCTTTCGGTGCATACTGTCAGCATCTTCAGTCATATAGCCCGCTATACTCCTTCATCTGCTAACACTCTGCACTCGAAACAAATTCGAAAATCTGACAAAGCTAATTAATAGAACCCACCTTTATTCTATTTTAAAAGCATTGGCAAAGTTACTAAGTTTTCCGCAGACAGCCAAATAAATCGGGAAAATTTGTCGGTGTCAACAAATTTGTGTAACTTTGCGCTTGCAGCGCGAAGTTACTGTCACTCGGAAGAAAAAACAAACGCATTTGTTTTGTTCTTCTCTCTTTTTTTCGTAACTTTGCAACTCGAATTATTGTTCAGGACGACAAACTTAATTTTTAAATGGAAAATATAGAGGTTATGGCGGCGCTCGTGGTCATCGTCGTCGTGGGATTTATTGCAGGCAAGGTGGGATATATGGACGAGACGTTAGACAAACGTCTGTCGGCTCTTATCGTCAATATCACCTGTCCGTTACTCATACTGTCATCGACCATGGGCGACACGCTGCCCGACCGCAGCATGATATTGCCCTTGCTGGGCATCAGTTTCCTGACATACGCACTGCTGACGCTGGTGGCATATACCGTACCGCGACTGCTGACCCGCAAGAAGGCAGACGAGGGAGTGACAGGCTTCGCACTGATGTTTGGCAATGTGGGATTTATAGGCTATCCCATCGTAGCGAGCATCTTCGGACAGGATGCGGTGTTCTATGCCGCCATACTCAACGTTGCAAACACATTTTTCGTGTTCACCATCGGCACCATGCTTGTTACGGAAGGCAAGGGCAGGATGCGCTTCAAGAGGAAAGTGCTCTACAGCACCCCGATGATAGCCGCCTACCTGTCAATGCTCATCGTTGCGCTCGGCATCGATGGCATACCTCGTTCCGTCAGCCGTCCGCTGGAGATGATAGGCGGTATCACCGTGCCGGGTGCACTGCTGATAATAGGTTCCACCATGTCGCAACTCTCAAAGCGCAACATGCTCGGCAACTTCACCGTCTATGCCACATCCGTCTGTCGCCTGCTCCTCATACCGCTGGGCATACACCTGCTCTTCAGCATGACATCATTCAGTCCGTTCGTGGTAAACCTCAACACCATAATAATAGGTATGCCCGTTGCCACCTACGGCACAATCCTTTGCCTAATCAACGGCCGTGACACCACGCTGATGACCGAAATCACCTTCACCACCACCCTGCTCTCCATGCTCACCATACCGCTGATGGCACATCTGATTGTGGGGGCGTGAAGTGTTTGAATATTTTTCTTTTAACATGTAATGTCCATGAATGCCCATGTATTATTCAGGCTAAATCCAATAGCTTAGCTACATTCGCTGAATGGTTAGGAATTGACTGCGCAAATCCTCTGGTCGAAATCCTTTATAATGATAAATCTTTTCATGTTACTTTTGTTTTTTGAAAGTTAGGTTAAGGTGGAATACTGCTATTCCCACCGTTGGAGTTAGTAAAGTAAGTCCGGACTTTCCGATTGCAAAAGTAACAATAAAGCCCGAAAACCGCAAGAAAATCGTTACATCATATTACACACGCCTGCATTTTAATACTGTGTAAATGCAAAAAAGGATTGCAAAGAATGGTATGTTCCTTTCTTTTGCAATCCTTTTTGCAGTTGATGTTATTGCATAGCCTCAACCCTTATATGCTGCGGCTTCGGCCTCGGCGATGATGTCTTCACGCGACTTATCTCCTTTTACATCGTCGAGATTCATATCGTCGATGGTCTGAGATATGGCGGCTACTTCTGGGCTGTGCTGGTCATTGGTTTCCTCTGTGTATGACTCCGTGCTGATGATGATGTCATCAACCGTAGGCTGCTCCACATCAGGGGCAACGCTGACTGGCTGCTCTTCCATCTTCGTGCGCTCGGTCTTGGCGGCAAAGACAGCATCGAGGAATGTGGCATCGTTGCGCAGTCGTCTCAGCGTTTCCTCACTGGCACGCTGTTGGCTCTCCTTCTTCGAGAACCCTTCGGAGCGACAGCCTTCAACACCTTCGAGCACTACAGTGTAAACGAATATGGGCGAACCGTTTTTGTCTTGCGACTGATCTTCAAGACGGAAGTCTATGTTTACACGGTTCTTCTGCGTCCACTCCAATATCTTCGACTTGAAGTTTACCTCCTTATAAGCCACCTTGTCTGTGTTGAGATATTTTCCCATCACACGGTCAGTCCAGAATTTCTGGCAGGCTTCATATCCTCGGTCAAGGTAGATGGCTCCCACGAGGGCTTCGAAGGCGTTGCCTCCCATATAGCTGTTGTGGGAAGCAGAGCGTCCGCTGGCCATGATGAGTTTTGAAATTCCCATCTCCTTTGCCAGGCGGCCGAGGGTCTCGCGCTGTACCATCTTTGAGCGGGCATTGGTCAGGAAACCTTCGGGCTTTCCCGGAAATCTCTGATAGACCACATCGCCCACTACGGCATCAAGAATGGCATCACCAAGAAACTCCAACCGCTCATTGTTGAGTTGCTTGCCCAGACGGCCTTTGCGCTCATAGCGGTTGAAACGGCCGTTCTTCCTACCATACTTGGCATCCTTGTCTTTTTTGTTCTTCTTACCCTCAAGCACCTTCAGTTCCTCGGCAGTGGCGCGGTGTCCAAGGCTTTTGTGCATCAATGCCACCTTATAATATGTAATCTTGCGTGGGTAGAAGCCCAGAATGTTATATAACGCAAAATAAAGCTCCTTCTCCTTGCGGAAAGGGAGCTTTATTCTGTCAATAAGATTATTCAGCATATTTCTTGAATATAACACACGCATTGTGTCCGCCGAAACCGAACGTGTTGCTCAGTGCGGCGCGCACCTCGCGCTTCTGTGCCTTGTTGAATGTGAAGTTCATGTTGTAGTCAATCTCTGGATCGTTGTCGCCTTCCTCGTGGTTGATTGTTGGCGGTACAATATCCTCCTGCACTGACTTGACACATACCATGGCCTCCAATGCACCGGCAGCGCCGAGCAGATGACCAGTCATTGATTTCGTAGATGAGATATTGAGCTTGTAAGCCCAGTCGCCGAAGAGAGCCTTGATGGCCTTCGCCTCAGAAATATCGCCTACAGGTGTTGACGTACCGTGTACGTTGATGTAGTCGATGTCTTCCGGCTTCATCTCTGCATCCTTCAATGCTTCCTTCATTACGAGGATGGCTCCCAGACCTTCTGGGTGTGATGCGGTGATGTGGTAAGCGTCTGCGCTCATGCCGGCACCTACCATCTCGCAGTATATCTTTGCTCCGCGAGCCTTTGCGTGCTCCAGTTCCTCAAGTATGAGACATGCGCTGCCCTCGCCCATAACGAAGCCGTCGCGGCTTGCAGAGAAAGGACGTGAAGCCTTCTGTGGCTCGTCGTTGCGTGATGACAGTGCGTGCATTGAGCAGAAACCACCCAGACCCGGGTCAGTAATGACAGCCTCAGAGCCACCAGCTACGATGACTTCTGCCTTGCCCAGACGAAGCAGGTTGAAGGCATCAGCCAGTGCGTTGGTAGATGATGCGCAAGCCGAGGTCGTAGCGTAGTTAGGTCCGTGGAAACCATAGCGTATAGAGATATGACCAGGAGCAATGTCGCCAATCATCTTAGGGATGAAGAAAGGACCGAACTTAGGAGTGTCCTTGTGCTCTGAATAATATTCTAGCTCTTCCTGCATAGTCTTCAGACCGCCGATGCCTACGCCATATATTACGCCTACGCGGTCTTTGTTTATCTTCTCCAGATCCATGCCTGAGTCCTTGATAGCCATATCGGCACCAGCCACGGCCATCTGGCAGAACTTATCCATCTTGCGAGCATCCTTGCGGTCAATCCACTGCTCAGGGTTGAAGTCTTTAACCTCGCAAGCTATCTGTGTCTTGTAGCGTGAGGCATCCATCTGCTTTATGATGTCACATCCGCTTACACCAGCCAGCAGGTTCTTCCATGTCTCTTCTGCTGAGTTGCCCAACGGACTTATACATCCGATGCCTGTCACTACTACTCTTTTCAATTCCATATTATTGTATTGTTAGGGGATAATTATGAGATAAGAAGTTAAGATGCTTATTCTTGACAGTCTGACAGCTGAACACTTAACCTCTGTTGACTTAACTGAAAAGGGTGAGGGCAGGTCAAACCCTAAGGTTTCTACCAGCCATCACCCCATAGTGTGTATCATGCGTATGAGAGACGCATGAGCAAGCCTGTTGTATAAGTACTGATTACTTGCTTGCGTTCTCAATGTAAGCAATAGCGTCGCCTACGGTCTGGATCTTCTCTGCGTCAGAGTCAGGGATAGTTACGTTGAACTCCTTCTCAAGCTCCATGATGAGCTCTACAGTGTCAAGTGAGTCTGCACCAAGGTCGTTGGTGAAGCTTGATTCTGCCTTTACTTCTGCTGCGTCAACACCCAGCTTGTCAGCGATAATCTCTACTACTTTTCCGTTAATTTCAGACATGATTCTTTAATGTTTAATTTGTTGTTAATTGTCTTTTCTTTACACTCTTATTTGTTGTGAGCTACAACCCCACTAACAAAAAATCGACTGCAAAATTACTCCTTTTCTTTGTAACTACCAAATATTTTGGCAAAAAAAGCACTCTTCCCTGCACATTTCTATATATTCTGTGCACTTTTTGCAACTCCAGTTAGCAAAACAGTCAACATTGTCAGTTACTTGTATGAACTATTCGCGTGAGCATATTTCAATAAATGTACACGTCACTTTAATTGCTCCAGTGCGCATTTTACTGCGTCATTGGCTTCGTTGACTACTCGGAAGTATTCCGTCATTGACCAGAGGTCGCGGGCTATCAGTGCCTTGAGCTGACGGTTTAGTTCTATTGTTGTCAGTTGCTTCTCGGCATCGTCTTTCGGCTTTATACCTTGTTTCTCACCTTCGGAGAATATTTCATCCATGAGCGACTGCGGTACTTCGTAGCCTGCCTCGTAGGCTTTGAAACCCTTGCCCTCGATGGGGTTGCCATGTTTGTCGGTAGGGTCAGCCTCGGTACCGTAGAGTTTCAGCAACTGCTTTCGATACTTCTCGGCAAAGCGCAGGTTGGCATTGATGATTACGCTCCTTGCTGAGAGTTCGCGGTGATAGCGTGTGTAGCGCATAGTGTCGAGCGGTACGAAGAAGTCGGGCATTATGCCGCCACCGCCATATACGGTGCGGTGCTTCTTCAGGGTTTCATACTTCAGTGAATCAGAGAAATGAATGCTGTCAGCATTAGTGAACTCACCGTGAATGTAGCGCTTCTCCAAGTCATTGTAGTACCCCTTCATGTCGCCCTTGACATAAGGTTTCTGTATGCAGCGCCCCGACGGTGTGTAGTAGTGAGCTACGGTCAGTCGTATCATTGAGCCATCGGGCAGGTCAACAGGACGCTGCACGAGACCTTTGCCGTAGGTGCGGCGGCCTATTACGATACCGCGGTCCTGGTCTTGTATTGCTCCCGACACAATCTCTGCTGCTGAAGCTGAGTATTCATTTACCAGCACCACGACGCGGCCATTGCGGAAAGAGCCGTTGCCCTGAGCTCGAAATTCCTGTCGCGGTACTGTTCTGCCCTCGGTGTAAACCAGTAGGTCGCCACGCTCAAGAAACTCATTGAGCACGTCGGCTGCCGCCTGCAGGAAACCTCCGCCGTTATCCTGCAGGTCGAGTATTAGGTCGTGCATACCCTGCTGACGCAGTTTTGTAAAGCAATCTGTAAGTTCCTTCAGCGTGGTCATGCCGAAGGACGACAGACGTATATAACCTATGCCTGGGCGTATGAGGTATGAGGCATCAACGGTGTTGAGTGGTATCTTGTCGCGTGTGATGGTGAAATATACAAGGTCGCTGATACCGCTGCGCTTTACTCCTACACGCACTTTAGAGCCTTTCGGTCCGCGCAGGCGTCGCATTATCTCCTCCTTTGACATCTCTACGCCGGCAATGGCTGTATCGTTGACGGTCACGATGCGGTCGCCGGCGAGTATGCCCACCTTCTCCGACGGTCCGTCGTTGATGGTCTGCACCACGAGCAGTGTATCGTCGAGCATATTGAACTGTACTCCGATGCCCTCGAAATTACCAACGAGAGGCTCGTTGAACTGTTGTACCTCCTTTGGCGTGGAGTAGCTGGAGTGGGGGTCGAGCTTTTCGAGCATGCCACGTATGGCATCTTCCACGAGTTTGTTCTCATCGACGCTGTCCACGTAGAGGCTGTTGATGGCCATTTCGGCTATCGAGAGCTTGCGTATTGGTGATGTCTCTCCCAGGTTGATACGAAACTGTGCCGTGGCCAAGGTACAGAAGGCCATGGCAGCCATGGCGCATATTATTCTGTTGTGTAAGTTGTTAAACATTTTGTTGTGTTATTATTCCTGACTGTTCATCTTATGATAATAATTTGCAAAGATAGTTATCTTTTTTGAGATATGCAAGAAAATGAGTGTCTGATTGCAGTTGGCTGATGATTTTTTTAGTCGCCTCTGCCAACCAGAAAAAACGATACCCATGGATATTTGGGTTAAACAAAAAAAGTGAGACTTCTTTCCTTGAAGCCTCACTAATGAATAATTGTAATATTATTCAAGCTAACACCTGTGATATCTAATCATAAAATCCTTGATGGCTGACAGAGTTATTCTGTCAGGCAGACCATTGGGGCTGTACCCCATTTTGCAGACCATTTGCGATACTTGTCATATAATTCAGCCGGACGGTCATTGTACCATGCATAGCCATTACGGCGATCCTTGCTGAGTTCCTCGATTGACTTGCGCGGTATGCCGTCGCGGTCGCAGACGAATGGCTCACCCTTCTCAAGGTCGTAGTAGCGTGCCCAGAGCGGACCGGCGGTGTCGTCCTTTACGAGTTCTGTGTTACCCTTCGGACCGCCCTTGAAACCGCGGCGCACTATGCGCAAGCCCGTGAGTTTGTGCTTCTCAAACCAAGTCATTGCGGCATGTACGGCACGCTTCACTCGATCATCAGGATTAGGCAGATCCATGAGCATGCCAACGAGCGTGGCACTCTCCTGCGTACAGTAAGAAGGCAGTTCGTAGGCGCGAGCCTTAGTAGGCTTCAGCGTCTTGTAATCGTGCTGCTGACACCATACGGTAAGCGTGCCGTCAGCGTCAGTTATCTGAGTGGCGAGTATGCACTCTATGCCTTTGTCGAAAGCCGCCTGTGCTTTCTTGCGCAGCTTCTCCGTTGCTATGTTGCCCTGATAAGGCACTCTCTGCTCAGCAACATCGCGCAGCAGCAGCATGGTCTGCGCCATGGCATCGTCGTTATATGTTATGTGGACCTGATAATCGCGCATCCCAGGCCAGAACTGTGGCCAGCCACCATTCTGGTACTGTCCGGAGAGCAGATATTCAATGCCGCGCTGGAAAGCCTCGCTATACTTGTTTTCGTTGGTCTGCTGCCACAGGCGCGCAAGGAAAGTGAGTTGCATCGTCGTGGCACCATTGTCAGTGGTGGAGTCGTAGCGCAATTTCTTCTTCTCCTCTATCTGCTTGCGCTCCGAAGCATTGAGCGGGCGTACCATATCTATATTCTTCGGCCATCCGCCCGTGCAGCGCTGGTAGAGCAGCAGTTGGTCGCCGATGCGGCGAGCCTCGTCAGTACGGAAGAATTTCTCTGACTTCTCCCGAAGCACGTGCTTGTAGCCTTTTGGTCCCTGCGCAAAAGCGGTAGTGCAGAGCATAGCCGTGGCCAGAAGCCACAGGCGTGAAGTTTTAAAACTGTGTATCATTGTCATTGAGATTTGTTTTTTTGTAATATATGACGCAATCGAACTCATTATGGTTTAACGCCCCTGCAAAATAAATCTAATTATGCACACCTACTTATAATTTACCTATAAACTTATGTGACGCGAAAAAAGCATTTTGTAATTTCCCAGTTTAGTTTTAATACTTAATTGCAGTTGTTTTGATGAAAATCAAGGTAATTTTCCTCTGTTTAACAAATTTTAATAGATGAATAGTATATAATTTCAGAAAAATTATTTAATTTTGCGCCAAATTCGACTTTTTGCTAACTGCACTTTGCAAAATGAACTATTGAGCATAGTGAACAATACAATAGGTGAAGAAACAATCCCGCTTTGGGAAATTGGTAAAAATAAACAAATCAATATTAACTAACTAATTAATTTTTATGTTTGGTAAACAGAGAACTATCCGCTTAGCGCTCGCAGCGGGTCTGGTCATGACGACCTGTGCCTCATGGGCAGAGCCTATCAGCGGCACGGTGAAGGACGCCAACGGTGATCCTGTCATCGGAGCCACGGTAATGGAGCAGGGTACTCAGAATGGTACCGTGACCGACATTGATGGTAACTTCACCCTTGACCTTAAGAAGGGTGGAAACATCAACATCTCCTATGTGGGAATGAAATCTCAGTCGCTCGCCACGGCAGGCAAGTCAAGCCTCTCGGTAACCCTTGAGGATGATGCCACGACGCTCAACGACGTCGTAGTAGTAGGTTACGGCACGATGAAGAAAAAAGACCTCACCGGTTCCGTAGCATCAGTAAAGATGGAAGACCTCGGCAAGGTAGCAGCAGCCAATGCTCTACAGGCCATGCAGGCAAAGGTGCCAGGCGTAGACCTTCAGATGAGCGATGGTCAAGCTGGTGGCAATTTGAATATTAATATTCGTGGTAATCGCTCTATTCTTGCTTCAAATGACCCTCTGATACTTGTTGATGGTGTAGAATATGGTTCTACGCTCGACATTCCTGCATCTGAGATTGAGTCAATGGACATCTTGAAGGATGCTGCATCTACTGCTATATATGGTACTAAGGGTGCCAATGGTGTCGTCATCATCACGACAAAGCGTGGTAAGGCAGGTAAGACGCAGGTGGGGTTGAACTCATATTGGTCATTCAACTCTCCTACAAATGTGGTTAAGCCTATGTATGGCGATGCAGAGGTGCAGCGTCTGATAGATGCTAAGAACTATAAGACTGCAAAGGAAAACAATTGGGATTTTTCGACTGGCAATGCTACAATAGGAGACGTCATTGGTTCAACGCTTACCGTTCCTGAAACAGACATAGCCTTGATGGATATTATCAACAATGGTTCATACACCGACTGGCTTGATAATATTATGAAGAATTCTGTTTCGCAGAATTATGAGGTTAACGTAAGTGGTGGCAATCAGAAGACCAATTTTAATGTAGCCTTCTCGCTTATGGATGATCGTGGTTTGATGAAAAATGACCAGTTCAAGCGTTACACCGGTCGTGCTAACGTTGACCATGAAATAAATAATATTTTTAAGGTTGGTACATCGTTATCCTTCTCTTATAAGGACAATGACAAACGTAATGGCGGTGTGTATAATCAGGCATTGAAGTTCACTACTATTACTCATGCCTATAAAGATGATGGTACTATAATACCACAACCGAGTGCATTCTATAATTCACACTGTAACCCATTGCTTGATGAGGTTGAAGGTGCATATCAGAATAATATTGAGACCACTCGTTTCTTTGGCAGTGCATACCTACAGATTACTCCTTTCAAAGGCTTTGTATGGAAGACGAATTTTACGGTAGATCGCTCTGACTCGCGTAACGGTTTGTATCAAGATATGGACAGTCAGCCACGTTATCAGGGTGACCATACTTCATACATAAGTCTGGCTAAGTCAGCTTCTACGAAGTATATAATGCAGAATACAGCTAACTATAATTTAGAATTTGGTGCTAATGACTTTACTTTCCTCTTGGGTAATGAAGTGACACATTCTGTTAAGGAGACATCAACGGTGTCAGGTGCTTGTGGAGCGCAGCATTATTATCAGAGTTCTTTCTACGATTTGTCAAAGATTGCAACTCCTGATGCTAAGTCTTCATATGTAAAGACATCTATGGTGTCATTCTTCGGACGTGTAAACTATTCTTTGATGGATTGCTATCTCTTCCAGGCTTCTTTGCGTACAGACGGATCTTCTGTACTTGCAAAAGGAAAGAAGTGGGGTGCATTCCCATCAGTAAGTGCAGGCTGGCGTATGTCAGAGGAAGCTTTTATGGCTGGGACAAGATCATGGCTTGACAACTTGAAGCTCCGTCTTTCTTGGGGTCTCTCTGGTAATGCTGCTATTGATGCTTACCAGACACTCGCAACAGTATCGACCATTACAGCTGGTTCAACATTCACCGCACCAATGTCGCTTGCAAATACCGATTTGACATGGGAGAAGACATCGGCCTTTGACATTGGTCTTGACTACAGTTTCCTCGGTGGTCGTATCAATGGTAGTTTGGACTACTATCTTACTAAAACCTATGATTTGCTCTATTACGAAACAGCACCTCCAACATCTATTTATGTATCTTCTCTTTCTAACATAGGTAAGACAAAAGGTAGAGGATTTGAAATGACAATCAATGCCATTCCTGTGAAGACGAAGGATTTCCAGTGGGATGTTAACGCTTCTGCAACATTCTCTCACGACGAGGTGGATGAACTTTCTTCTGGTTCAAACGAGAATATTAAAGGTATAGAAATACTGCGTAAGGGAGAGCCTGTAAGTGCTTATTATGCTTATGAGGTTGATGGTTGCTGGAACTTAGGTGAGTATGATGCCTATGTAAATGAAATGGCAGCAAAAGGAATAGAAGTGATAAAGCCATATGATGACTTTGGAAATCCAGGTACACCAAAGGTAATAGATCAGAATGGTGACGGTAAGATTGATGACAATAACGACCGAATTGTATATAACCGCTCTCCGAAGGCTATTCTTGGTATGACCAATACCTTCTCATACAAGGGATTCTCTTTGAGTTTCCAGATGATGGCTCGCCTTGGAGGCTACATGAAATATGATGGATATGGTCTCTATACCTTCGATGGTTCTAACTGGGGTGACCTAAGTTACTGGACACCTTCAAACACTGGTGCAGTGATACCTTCACCAGGCTGTGAAGGCACCACACCAGGTAAGTATAAAGAGGCTATACAAATGGTAAAGGCTGACTATTTCAAGATTAAGGATATAACTTTGGCATATCAGTTTGACAAGAATATACTAAAGAATACCTTCATTAATTCAGCACGTGTTTACTGCTCACTGAAGAATTTCATAACCTCAAGTAAGATTGACAGCTATGACTCAGAGCGTGGTGGAGCCGTTTCTTTCCCACTAGCTAAGCAGGTTGTACTCGGTCTTAACGTAACATTCTAATAAACAAAAAAATGAAACAATACATAAATATTTTCCTCGTGGCTGCAACCCTTGGGTTAGGAGCTACATCCTGCTCTGATTATCTGGAAGAGGATAACAAGGCAGGTGCTACCGCCGATTCTGAATATAATACATCTATAGGTATGGATGGACTAGTAAGTTCAGCCTATTCTTTCTGTCGTGGCTGGTGGGGTAAGGAACCTTCGTTGGGTCTTGCAGAGTGTGGTACCGACCTGTTTTATTATGGTTATGACAATAAGCAGAAATCACTGCTGAGCTATGACCTGACATCTTCCAGCTATGGTTTTGCTTCTACATCGGGTACGGATGCTGTTAACAACAACCCATGCCTTGACCAGTATTGGGAAATGCTCTTCGCAGGTGTTGATGTATGTAACAATGTTCTTAAATATGCTCCAAAATGTTCAAACATAGATGCTAATACAGAGAATGTATATGAAGGTGATGCATATTTCCTCCGTGCGTTGTATTATTCACAGATTGTAGCTACATGGGGACCAGTGCCTTATAATGATGTTGCTTTTACATCTACAAACACAAGTCCAGTGCGTTTGCCAGAATCTGTTGTATATGGAAAGATACTTGATGACCTCAAGACTTCTATGACAAAGTATCAGGCAGCAGGACTCATGCAACCTTCACAGGTAAAACAAAATGTAGGACGTGCGTGCTATTATGCAGCAGAGGCTTTGTATGCGCGAGTAGCTCTCTATGCTGCATCTTGGCTTGGCAGAGATGCAGTGCAAGGACATTCTGACCTTTATGCTGAGGCTCGCGATGCAGCGAAGGATGTGATTGCAAACTCGGGAGCATCTTTTTACACCCGTTATTCTGACACATGGAATATGAATAATGAGGATGCAAACAAAAACAAGGAGAACCTTTTTGCTACACACTATTCAAATGACGTTACGTCAGGTTTTGATAACTGTGTACCATATCGCTTCTGTATAGACGAAGTTAATGGATATGATGAGACAGAAACTGGCGTTAAACGTGGAACATACAACTCTCTTCTCACCCGCAGAGGATATGGTAAACAGGGTGGCAGTGCATCATTGTTGATGTTCGTGTCGCTGTGGAACAATGGTGCCAATGACCTTGGTGGTAGTTCTCAGAAGAATACGTCAGTGTTCTGGCGCGTTGCAGCTGGCAAGACGACAATTCAGAGTGCATCTACAGGCGAAAATGTAGATGTGGCAAAATATTACTCTCCATACGGACGTGGCTTCACACGTTATTTGCCTTCACTCTATCTGTGGCGTACACTTGATGCTTGTAAAGCTACTGACCAGCGTTACAATGCTACTTTGCTTACATACTATAACATTCCGAAGGAACTCGCTGACAATGTTAAGGGTAATTATCCAGAAATGGCCAACCAGACTTTCAAGGATTATGAAGAAGCTTATGATGAGGATGGCAACTACTTTAACGGTGGTGGACATGCCATACTCTATTCTGCACTTGATGGTGACAGTGAAGAGGGTCAGGCTTTGCAGGCTGAGGCAAAGAACAAATATCGTCTACAGTTTGCCACTGGTGGTGACATTCCTGTTTACACATCTAATGACCTTGCTACGGCTCTGCCTACCTCTACGCCGAAAGCAATCTCTGATGTATATGGTGACAACCGTTACAATGCGGCACAGTCAAATGGCACAGGAAAAATCAGTGGTATGTGTTCATTCCCAGGCATAAAGAAATTCCTTGATGACCAGTATGATTCCAGTAACCCAACAGGAGAAATCTCAGGTCGTGATATTATGGTTTTGCGTCTTGCAGAGATGTATCTTATAGAGGCAGAGGCGGAACTTTATACAGATGGTGCTTCTACTGCACAGGCTACTCTTGATGTTCTCCGTTCAGCTCGTGCTATCGAGGGACAAGATAATAGTTTTGGTGCTGTATATCCTAGTATGACATTTAACATAGATGCCATACTTCAGGAACGTGCTATAGAACTTTGCGGTGAATATCAGCGTTGGTTCGACCTGAAGCGTACTCATAAGCTTCTTGAGTATGTACAGTCACGAAATGCACAAGCCTCGCACATTGCCCTCAAACACTATTATCGTCCGATTCCACAGACACAGTTTGAGTCGGTTCAGAACCGTACAGACAAGGCTGTGATGCAGGATGCTAACGGCGTACTGCAGTACACCGAGACTGATGCTGGTTTCTGGCAGAACCCTGGATATTGATATAGAAGTAGGTGTACCTACTTAAGCAATGACAATCAATAATTGATTGTGAAGTAGTTAATATATCGGCTCCGCTGTCACGCTATTGTGACGGCGGAGCTTTCTTGCCCAAAAGCATTGCGATTATACAGTAAAAGCATTGCGATTACACCGTAATATGTATGCTTTTACAGTGTAATCGCAATGCTTTTATAAGTGTCAATTCTGTGGGATAGGATAAGCGGCTCAGAATGACTTGCTTACGCCCATTTCGCGCAGCAGCCGCTCGGCATGAGCCCAGTGGCGCATCATGAATAGCACGTAGCGTATGTCAACGGAGATAGTACGCGCCAGGGTGGCGTCGAAGTAGATGTCAGAGGAAAGCGAGTCCCATGTGCCGTCAAAGGCCAGTCCGATGACTTGGCCGTGGCCATTGATTACCGGCGAACCGCTGTTTCCGCCCGTTATGTCGTTGTTTGAAAGGAAGCAGAGGGCAGGAGGACAGACTTCGTTGTCGCTTTCGCTTTCGTCCCTGTTCTCACTCCGGAACTCCCTGTGCCAGTCAGCTGCATACTGGTGTAACAAATCCTTGAATACGGGTTCGGCGAAATACTCCTCATAGGGGTTTGGACTGAGCACGGTGTCACGCTCCCAGAGCATAATCTTGTCAATCATCGACTGCGGCGTAGTCATATATCCGGAGTTGCTACTGCCGATGGTGTAGCCGCCTATCTGTCCGTAAGAGAGTCGCATGGTGAAGTTGGCATCGCTATAGTGCGGCTGTTCCTGCTCCATGCGCAGCTTCGCAGCGCAGAGCAGACGCTCCTGCTCATTGATACTGTCTTTCACCTGGTCGAGCATCAGCCTGATGTCAGCCAGCGTCTCCACGAGGCTCATGCTCATCACGATGCCCGGGTCGCGTTGCAGCTTCTTTGATAATCGCAGGGGTATGCGGCGTGTGGTCATGAGGATGGAATTATCCCATACATATTCCACATAGCTGCGGTAGTTGCCAGCGTAGTCGCGATCTATGGTCTCATAGAAAGACGGCAGGAACTCCTGCATGGAGTCGCGCTCCACCTGCTCACGGTAGTTGCTGAGCAGGGCAGCCAGCACGTCGATGTCAAGTTCTCTGTCCCAGGCGTTGCTGTTATCATCAAACTGCATATACTGCTTGCGTGGTCTGTTCTGCGGTCCCTTCACGGGCATACCGTCGCAGTAGCGCGTGGCACGCGTAGCCAGTTCGTTGTTCGCACGGCGCGTAAAAGTCTCCGTATAGAGTGTATATGCCCGCATGGCCTTCTTCTGCTTGGCATACAGCTGGGCGAGGGTAGGGAAGCTGAGAGGGGTAGAGTAGGCACAGGTAGTGTCGAGCCACTGCGTGAGCCGCTGTTCGAAGCCGCGCTTCATCTGTACGATTCCGATGCTGTCGATGCACTTGTTCATGCCGATGGCATTCTTCCAGTAGTTTGACGACTGTGCGTATTTTGAGTCATACTTTATTCTGACCTCCTCAGAGGAGTCCATGTGCCGTTTCATTACCTGCTGCTTCACTCCGCGCACCTGCTGCATGGGGTCATTCACGCAGTCGCGCATCTGCTCTATGCCGTAGCTTGATAGATAGCGCTCCGTGGAACCCGGGTAGCCGATGGTCATGGCAAAGTCGCCGTCGTGGTAGCCGTCAGCAGACACCTGAATATAATCCTGAGTATTGAGTGGCACGTTCCTTTCGCTGTATTCCGCCGGCATTCCAGTCTCGGGGTCGGCATATACGCGGAAGACGGAGAAGTCACACGTCTGACGTGGCCACATCCAGTTGTCGCGCTCGCCTCCGAACTTTCCCATTGACTTTGGCAGAGCCATCACCAGTCTTACGTCGTCGTAGCGGCGGTAGGTGGTGGCATAGTAGGCATTACCCTCATAGAAAGGGTCAATCTCTACGTAGAGTGTAGAATCGGCAGCGCTTGCTTCGTCGGTGAGCACCTGCTCCAGTGAGTCGATAAGCATACCGCGGTCAAAGTCGCTGAGTGTGTCAAGACCCATGGAGCGAAGGCGGTCGGTCACGTCGTCCTGCCTTTTCATGAAAGCCACGAACATGCCTTCGTTGGGCAGTTCGTCCTTGAGAGAGTCAGCCACGAAACCATTGAGCATATAGTCATGCTCCACCGTGGAGTGACTTCTTATCGCCTCGAAACCGCAGTGGTGGTTAGTCATCAGCAGTCCGTCGGGCGAAACCACCACGCCCGTACAGTAACCCGAGAAGTTGACCACGGCAGCAGCAAGGGTCTTACATCCCGATGTCGAATCAGCCTGCATCGGTGGCGTGAGCGACTGCACCGGCAGCTTATATCCGTAGGCCTGCATCCGCTCAAAGACAGCCTGCGGCAGGCCGTGCATCATCCACATGCCCTCGTCGGCATTGGCGGCGGAGGTTGTCAGCAATAGTGAGAATATGGAGGTGAAAAACTTCTTCATAGTAATGCTTTTCTATTGAAAATTGACGTTGTTGTTATACCTATAATATAAGGATGTGCAAAGTTACAGAAAAAAAACCGAACACGATAATAAAACAGCGTCAAACCGCTTTCCGTGGCTTTAATAATTGATTTAGGTATCAAAATAAACTCGAAAATCTGACTAAGCTAATAAATAGAACACACCTTTAAAGCGAAAAAGAGGTGGTGAAAAACTTTGAAACGAGGGTATAATTGAACCATCACGGTGAAAAAAAGTTCGTAATATAGGTTTGTTAACAAAAATTAATAAATAAAATACTTAATTTTTATCAATTTTATATAACTTTGTAACGATTTTGCATAATAGGCAAAAGATGCAACGAGAGGAAAATACGAAAGAAGTAGAGTGGGAGAGAAATAGTTCATGAATAGAAAAACAATAAATAGTTAAATTTTGATACCCTAAGAAAACGTTTGTATAACAACAGTGTTTACGCGAAACAACATCAATAAATATACTAAACACAATTCTAACTATGTCTGAAAAAATCAAAAACGTTCGCTATGCGCTCGTTGGCATTCTGATGCTCCTTTGTGCATCCGTGCAGGCGCAGACAGTGACAGGAAACGTTAAGGACAATTTGGGAGAGCCGGTAATCGGCGCTACCGTCATGGAGGCAGGTACTCAGAATGGTACCGTGACCGACTTCGACGGCAACTTCACAATCAAGATGTCCTCAACGTCTCACGACTTGCAGATTACATACATCGGAATGAAACCTGCAACAGTCAAGGTAGGTGGTAAAACATCAGTGGAGGTAACTCTTGAGGATGATGCCACTACCCTTAACGAGGTCGTTGCCATTGGTTACACCAGCAAGGCGCGTAAGGACCTCACTGGTTCCGTGGGCTCAATCAGCGGAGCCAAGCTGGCAGCTGTGCCTGTGACATCGGCAGCTGTAGCTTTGCAGGGTAAAATCTCTGGTGTGCAGGTGACCACCGTTGACGGTCAGCCTGGTGCAGATGTTAACATTAAGGTGCGTGGTGGTACGTCAATCACCCAATCCAACGAACCACTCTATATCGTTGATGGCTTCCAGGTAAGTAACATCAATGATATCCCTCCTACGGATATCGCTTCCATCGACGTACTGAAGGATGCCTCTCTGACGGCTATCTATGGTGCCAAGGGTGGTAACGGCGTTGTGGTAGTTACCACGAAGTCAGCACAGGCCGGTAAGGTGACTGTCTCTTTCAACGGCAACCTCAGCATAAGCCATCTGTCAAAGAAACTGGACTTGATGAATGCTCAGCAGTTCGTCAACTACCAGTATCAGTGGCACCAGTGTGACGGTACACGCTCAAGCAACGGTAAGTTCTTCCGTTCAAACTTCGGCAACCCTTACGACCTCGATATGTACTCTACGCTGCCAAGCCATGACTGGCAGGACGAGGTAATGGGTGAGACACCGCTGAACTATTCTTCAAATGTCACCGTAGGTGGTGGTTCAGACAAGGTGAAGTTCAACATCTCTCTTACCAACAGTGAGGATAAGGGTATCATCCTCGGTTCCGGCGTACGTCGTACCAACCTCAACATCAAGACCAATGTAGAGCTTCATCCTAAGCTCTCTATGCAGTTCAATCCTAAGTTCACCTTCCGTCGCGACGAGGGCGCAGGTGGCGATAACATCGGTACCGGTGGTATCATCGACGTGTTGAAATACCGTCCTACCAACGGTCTGCGTGAGTTCGGTTACATCGATGCTACGTATGCTGATCCTAACGAGGAGAACATGTTTACGTTTACAAACCCGAAGAGTGATATCGCTATCAACCAGCTCATAAAGCATACTTATACATATACTAACGGTCTTTCACTCACATGGAAGCCTATCAAGAACCTCACACTGCGCACTGAGGCTACCATAGGTCTGCAGTGGCAGGATCAGAGCCGTTTCTGGGGCGGACTGACAAGTGAGGGTTCTAAGAATGAGCACCAGAACCTGCCTCTGGCTCAGCTCGACGACAATAAGAAACTGTCTTATGTATGGACTAACACTGCCAACTATAACCTCACCGTGAACGAGGACCACAACTGGTCATTCCTCCTCGGTCAGGAAATCAACCACTCGCAGACACGTAAGCACTACCAGACGGCTCACCTCTTCCCATCTAAGTTTACAGCACGCGAGGCATGGAACAACATGGGCTTCGGTACTCCTTACAAGACAGAGACAAGCCTTAACACATCTGACCGTACAGCTTCTTTCTTCGGCCAGGTCAGCTATAACTACAAGCACCGCTACCTGCTCTCAGGTACACTGCGTGCCGACGGTAGCACCATGTTTGCTCCGGGTTATCAGTGGGGATGGTTCCCATCAGTATCAGGTGCATGGGTTATCAGCGAGGAGAAGTTCATGAAGAAGTATGAGTGGATTTCACAGTTGAAACTGCGTGCAGCTATCGGTATCTCTGGTAACAACCATATTGATAGCGACATGTGGCGTGTGCTTTATCAGATTAACTCTACCGGCGGTCCTGGCTTCGGCGAGCAGACCCAGTATGGCGAGAAGTACTACGGCAATAACGGCGATAATAAGCTGCAGAATAGCAAGATTAAGTGGGAGACTACAGTTACACGCAACATCGCTGCCGATATCTCTCTCTTCGATGGCAGACTCACGATTACTCCGGAATTCTACTGGAACACTACACGCGACCTGCTCTACAAGAGCTATCTCGACCCAACGCTCGGTTACGACAACCAGACACAGAACATAGGTCAGGTAACAAACAAGGGTATTGAGTTCGCCATTACAGGCGACATCCTCCGTGGTAAGGACTATGTGCTGTCAGCTAACGTTAACTTCGGTTGGAACAAGAAGAAGATTGACAAGCTCAATGGAGTGGATAAGGTGGTTTGGGAGGAAAACAAACGCTGGAAGTCTGACTATAAAGACTATTGCCTGAAGGAAGGTAGCGAGGTAGGTCTTATCTACGGTTTCGTTTATGACGGACTCTATCAGTTTGACGAATTCTATTTCGACCCATTGAACAACTACATTGCTCTGCCATGGGGTTCAAGTGCTACTGATAACAATACCTCACGCAGCATCGGCCCACGTTCCGACGGCTATGTTACCGTTATCAACGACGTGAGCGGCTCTTCTAACAGCGGTATTGCTACACTGCCTGGTAAGATTAAGTTCAAAGACCTCGACGGCGACGGACGCATCACTGAGAATGACCGTACCGTCATCGGTAACACCAACCCGAAGATACAGGGTGGCTTCGGCCTGAGCGGACAGTGGAAGGACTTTGACTTCACAGCCAACTTTACCTATATGCTTGATTTCGACATCAACAACGCTACCGCTTACACGCTTTCTTCTTCAGAAGATAATAAGAATAAATTCTATAACGTGCTTGCTAAGTTCGCTGACGGATGGAAGTATAACGACCTTGACGGTACCCTCACAGGTACACCGGGTGACATACTCTACCGCCTCTACTATGTTGACGGCGGTACCGACATCTACAAAGCTGCTAATGCCGGCTGCACACTTTGGAACCCAACGGATGTGACGAAGAAGATTACCAACTCTTACTTCATCGAGGACGGTTCGTTCCTGCGTTGCTCTGACATAACCATCGGCTACACACTGCCGAAGAGCATCACTCAGAAGGCAGGTATCTCAAAGGCACGCTTCTATGTATCTGCAAGCAACCTGTTCATAATCACAGGCTACTCAGGCTACGACCCAGAGGTGGATATACAGACGGGACTTACCTGTGGCATGGACTACAACCGTTACCCACGTTCACGTACATTCACTTTCGGTACCAATATTACGTTCTAACTATCTCACATAGAATCAAAGAAGAATTAAAAATATGAAGATAAGAAATATTTTACTTACAGTCGCAACTACGCTGTCACTGACAGCTTGTAACGACTTCCTGGACGTAGAGGCGCCATCTTCTTATGACCCTGAATTCGTATTCAGCATGAAGAGTGAGGTGGAGCGTGCGCTCAACGGCGTATATGCCCAGGCTATAGTGGGCGACCTCTATGGTGATGCTTACTTCAGCAAGTTCCAGCTGAACAGTGACGTAGATATCACTACATACACTTCTGATCAGCACTCTCACGCGGCTTATCAGCGTTTCGACTGCGATGAGCAGGGTAAAGAAATCCTCAAGTTCTGGACTGCGGCATACAGCCTCATAGAGTATGCCAACAAGTTCATCTATTCTGCAGAGAATACGGATATCATATACAGTCGCGACCATAATGGTAACTACGTGATAAATGAGGAAACCGGCGAGAAGGAATATGATGCAGAGATGATGCAGTGGATTGGCGAGGCAAAATGTCTGCGCGCAATGGCTTACCACGACCTCGTGGTAATGTTCGGCGACGTGCCTTTCACCTTCACTCCTACCACAGAGCGTGGCACTGCTACCATCCCGGTATTCGACCGTCAGGAGATACAGGATACCCTGATTGCTGACCTCGCTAAGATTGCTCCTTATATGTCAAGCACTTCGGGTGTTACTGTTGAGCGTTGCTCTAAGGAGTTCGCACAGGGTCTCATCGCACGTATCGCCCTCACAGCAGGCGGATATTCACTGCGCCCTGACAAGACCAGTTCTACAAGCTATGGTACGATGAAGCGTCCTGATAACTATAAGGACTATTACGAGATTGCACGTAACTATGCAGAGCAGGTTATCAAGTCTGGCACTCACAGCCTGAAGCAGGAGTATCAGGAGGTCTTCGTCAACGAGTGTAACTATCAGCTCGTAAATGATGACGACCCAATCTTCGAACTCCCATTCGCTAAGTTGTCAACAGGCAATATAGGTTATATCCAGGGTCCTGCTTACTCTTCTTACGACGGTATTACAACAGGACCATGGGGTAAGTGCAGTGCCAGCGTAGGTCTTAATGCTCTCTATCGCTACCTCTTCCGTGATGGTGACCGCCGCCGTGAGTTCGTCAATGGTCTGTGGTCTTACACCTATGTCATCGACAAGGTGACAGGACAGCAGCGTGACTCTCTGGTTATCGTGAAGGACAACTATAAGCTGTTCAACAACAAATGGTCAAAACTCTGGACTGCAGAGGGTTCAGCACTGGGTAGCACCTCTGAGGGCTCTACCGGTATCAACTATCCTTATCTGCGCTATGCTGATGTGCTGCTGATATTCGCTGAGGCTGACAATGAACTTAACGACGGACCTACCGAAGCAGCCATGGAATGTCTGGAGACAGTTCACAAGCGTGCATTCCCTGACGGCGACGATGAATTCTATCAGCAGGCTTCAGGCTCTAAGGAAGCCTTCCAGAAAGCAGTGCTCGACGAGCGTAAGTGGGAGTTTGCCGGTGAGAACAGCCGCTGGCGTGACCTCGTGCGTACAAATACCTATGCTGAGGAAATCGTTTACAGCTTCCTGCGTTACTACTCCGTATCTGCACAGAACTCTATCGGCATGACCGGCTATGAGGATGCTATCAACGAGCACGATGGACTAACATACATCGATCAGCTTCCTGGCAACGTTTATTACCATCGTTACTACATCACCGAGGGCACCCAAGCACAGCAGATCATCGCTCATAGAATGTTTAGAAACCAACTCTATGGTTATGTTATAGAGAAGGAAGCTCCTTACAATGTCCTCTCGACATATCCTAATCAGTCGCTGCAAAGTGCACGTATCTTCAATCCGTACAAGTCTGCCCAGAAGCCTGTGACATCTCAGATTACGGCTGGTGGATTCTCTGCAGACGGTTGGTCAACAACATCATTCTACACAGGATGGGGCGACAGCAGCAACGGACGTGTGAAGAACGAGTGTAAGAACTCTTTCTATGGCTACATCCTTGCTGATGCCAACAACAACATCTGGATTATCCGCAATGGTGCGCAGACACAGTTCCCTTCTACAGTTCCTGCTGCCGAAGACTTGCCAGTTGTACGCTACATACTGCCTTATCCACGTAACGTGATACAGCGTAGTGGCGGTGTTTATAAGAACTATTACGGTTACTAATAACTATTCACAACATCAAGACACAATATAATATATGAAAAAGATATTGAATAGAATAATGCTTCTGGTCGCAGCAGCGAGCACTGCCTTCACGGTTAGCTCCTGTAAGGACGACGATGCCTTGTCGTCCAACACCGACAGGCAGTTTATGACCATGTTCATCCAAGACAACACAAGAGGCAAGGGTACCGACTACCCATACAATAGCGGACTTGATGGTTCGTTCCCTCACGGCAATACTATTCACCTCTATTGGTACGGTGTGAACAACTGTGCCGGCTATCAGATCCAGATGGCTCTGCAGCCAAAGGTGAGTGGCGGACAGGATGCTTGGGAGAGCATACAGGGGACAAGCGATTTGTTGCTTGATACCATCATCGCTCCTGACCAGCTTGACCTCCTGCTCAAGGACTTGCAGTATTCAACCAACTATCGTTTCTGCATCCGTGCTCTCTCTGAGAAAGATGAGAATATTATAGGCGATGCAAGTTCTTTTGCTCACGCCTCTAAGTGGTATGGACGTGGTAACCTCCGTCAGTGGCAGGAATACCTCAACATAACCACTCAGGATCGTTATCCTACTCCTCTGGCTATCTACGTAAACCAGGCTCAGACTACGGAGAATACGATGACGCTATATCTTAACCATACCGTAAAGCAGTCTCTCGGTTATGCTGAAGACGCAGTAATTACTGACGAGGACGATAAGGACAAGATTGATGCCTACTACGAGAACTTCAACATTGCCGATGACGGAACACTGGGTTATTCTATCATCACGGTCGTACCGTCGCCAAGTAACCCCAATTCTACAGTGGGCGAGAAGTGGAAGCACTATGAGCTTACTCCTGCAGACTTTGAGCGTGGCTATATCACGATTGACGGCCTTACCGCCAACTCAGTTTATGTGATTGACGCCATAGACCCTCGTGTTGAGGTGGCTATTGATGCTAAGTACAACACTGTTACCGCGCGTTCTGACGGACAGCCTGGACCTCCGGTGCTGCTTAAGCATGACGAGCTTCTGGCTACACAGGCAACCGCTGAGATACCAAACCAGACGGCTTCACGTGCCGAGGTCTATTCTCGCGCTGCTGACTTCAACGCAGCACCGCTTACACCGACGCTTTATGACTTCATCTCTAACACCAACTATGCTGAAGGTCAGACCTTCGAGCTTGAAGGTGGAAAGACATACTATCTCGATGGTAACGACATCACGTCAAAGGGCTTCGTGCTCCGCACCCGTCCTGAAGACGTTGCAGCCGGCAAGCGTGCCCGCGTCATCTGTGGCATCGGCATGAGCAAAATCTTCACACAGGGTACCGACGGTAAGCAGTGGGACGGCTGTCCTTACTCTATGTTCACCTTCGGACGTTCGCCTGAGGCTGGTGAGGCTGGTGAGATATACATGAAGAAACTGGCATTCTATGACATCGACTTCGATAATCCTCTCTGCTTGAACTACGGCGACCAGCAGGCCGGACTCGGTAATCCAACGGGTAACTACTTCTTCAATATGTTCTCTGACGGTATGGCAGTAACACTCGATTCACTCGTGATGGAGAACTGCTCGTTCAAGCGTCTCGTCCGTGGCTTCATCCGCGAGCAGGGACCTAACTACAAGGTTTGGAACCATGTGCTGATTAAGAACAACATCTTCCTTGACTGCGGTTACTACAGCAACGGTGCCGGTGGCTATTGCTGGGTTGACGGTATCAGCAAACCAGGCTCTAACCTCTATAAGGACTTCAAGGTTGTTGAGAATACCTTCTTTGATTGTCCGTTCCCAGCATTCTTCAGCGAGCAGAATACCGACAACCAGCGTGACAACGGAGCATGGTATATTACCTTCTCTAATAACACGCTCGTCAACTTCAATACTCGTGCCGACGGCTCTATCTTCAAGATGCGCCAGTTGCCTAACGGCTCTGTATATAATGTTGAGAACAACCTCTTCGTGCTCTGTAAGCAGGCTAACGACTTGCGCGTGCTTGGCATGTGGGGTAACGACATACGCGAGACCCAGGGCAGGGCTGACGGCTCTGCAGGAGTAGTAACGCTGAACTTCAAAAACAACTGGTCAACCAACAACAACCTGACCAACGGACAGATCTTCAGCGGTAATGCATGGAACACCACGAGCAACAGCTTCGCCAAGCTCGTCAAGGACGGTTGCGCTACGCTGACCTCTGGCTCTACGCTCGACGTGAAGGTGGCAGACATCTCTGCTACGGCTCTGTTCATACAGCCTTGCCCACCACACGCAGCACAGTCATCAAGCGACCATAACATGCACCGTGCTGACGCTCTTGACGGCACTGCTACTACAGGTTTCAATGTCAACCTCTTCTTCAAGAATACTGACAATGACATCTATAGGAACAACGTAGGTGCTGCAAGATGGCGCACAAGTGGTGCTGCAGCAGCAAAGCGTGCCGTGCGCCGCTAAGTGATTTAAGCAATCAGAAGATTAGTTCATAACAAAGATAATGACAACTATGAAGATATTAAGAAATTCCATGATAGCAGTGGCAGCCCTTCTCATGGGGCTTGCCGTTGCCTCATGCAGCGATGCCAATGAATACGAGGATGCCTATACGAACAATCCTACGTTTGGAAGTGGCGAGACACATCCAGAGTCACTGTCGGGTACGGTTTGGGTTCGTGGCAAGGGTTTAAATCTCAATGCCTACGGTCAGGACGTGCAGGGCTTTGTAGAAAGCATTGAGTTCATTAGCGAAAGCGAGTGTGTCGTTAAGATGAGCAAGATGGAGACTACTGCTGCAACTGACACATGGCTATATACTGATGAGTCAAACAATGATGAAACTCCTACTTATGAATACACCTACTCGTCATCTACTGGTGATATCAGTATAATCAAAAACGTGAAGAATGACAAGGGTGCAATCAGTAAGGTTACCATCTTCAGCGCAGTAGCCATAAGTGGAGAAACTCAAGACATCATCACTGTGGTTCACTATGGTGACACCCCTGTTCAAACGTATCTTGTAAAGCAGGCGCAGACACAGGAGACATCTGAGGAATAAAGAAAGAAAAGAAGGTTACGCTGTTAAAGTGGGTATTCGTTGAGAATATGCACTTTAACAGCAACTAAAAAACTGTTTCAATTAATTAACTAATACGTTTTATTATGAAAAAAATTTTTACCCTATGTTTAGCCTTTTTGGGCTTGTCAGGCGCAGCCAATGCGGCTACAGTCGATGACGTTAAGCTATGTAAGCACAGTTACGTGCTTGTAGCAGATGATTACACTAATAGCGGTACTGAAAAAATCGCTCAAAATGCTTTGTTTGGCAGTGGTTACTTCTATACTCCTACAGGAAATGACAAAGCTACCAACAAGGGAGTGGTGGATCTCAGTCAGGACACTACTGCTGTAGTAACTGCTGAGATTAAAAGCAAGTATGGTGAATATGGCTCTCATATGAATTCTTTGCGCTTAAAGAATAATCAGGATTATTTTGCTATACGCCTTACTGCAAAATCAAAGGTGATCATATTCTATGAGAATAATAAGCAGAGTGCCCGCTTTCCGGCTATTACTAAGGAAGTTCCAACAGCATCCAGTAACAAAATAACGAATGCTCTCTCATCTGAAGCTAACGTTATTGCTACTGCCGAGATTAAGGCTAAAGGAATTGGACGTTTTGAGTGGACTGCTGATGATGACGGTCTTTACTATGTGGCTGCAAACAATCAGATATACATAAGTTATCTTATCGTTGAGGCTAACGAGGCTCCTGGTACTCCTACTGTAAAGGTAGGCGACCAGACATTTGAGAACGGTCTGTATTTCCAGGAAGTCAGCTGTCAGGCTAATGATTATGTAATGGAAGGTTCTGATGCGGCTATTCCTACTGTTGTGTTCTATACTACTGACGGTACAGATCCTACGGATGCAAGCACCAAGTACACTGAGCCAATCAAGTGCTATAGTGACATGACGGTGAGATTCCAGGCATACTCTGACCTTATGGGCGACGGATCCTATTTAGAGAAGATTGACGGCGCAGACTATGACGTGCCTGTTGAGTTCTCATTCGACGCTCCTGCTATCGCAGTCAATGGTGCTGACGTAACTTTCTCTTCAAAATATGAGAATGCTACCAACTACTACTCTCTGAACGGTGGTGAAGAAGCAGCAAGCGATGCTGTTACACTGGATGAGTCTGCTACCGTTAAGGCTTACAGCGTGATTTCAAATGGTTCATACGGCTCATTCACCTCTAAGTCAGTATCTCAGGATGTATATGTCCTGAATGCTATCAAGGAGGCTAAGACCATCAAGGTTACTGCTGGTGACGTGGTTGTAGACGAAGAGGCTACTCAGGCTGCTACTGACGGCAAGACTGTATATGTTGTAGAAAATGGTGCCATCAGCGCTGACAAGGCAGACTTCTTCGTAAAGAATCTTGAGTTCGGCGTAGTAAAAGACGAGAAGTATCAGATTGATGGTAATGAGGCTTACATCAAGATGAACAGCACCAACATCTCATTCAAGGTTGCTGCCGGCGACAAGGTAAATGTAAAGGTTGTTTGCTCAAAGAACTCTTGCAAGAATATTGATGCAGATGATGCAGCAGCGGACAAGCAGGTTAACGGCAACACACCTGACCGCAGCTGCTACGTTAACGTAAGTGGTACAAACTATTGTGCAAAGGATGATGAAGGCAAGGAAGTTTGCGACATGAAGCTTCACCCAGATTCAGCCAACGTTATCGAGTTCACACTCGAGGCAGGCGAGGCTGACAAGGTGTTCACATTCCAGAAGTACTCTGGCACCGGTAACATCCTCATCAACAGTATCGAGATTACTCCGGCTTCTGATGTAGTTATGGGCGACGTAAATGGTGACAAAAATGTTACCATGGCAGACGCTAACGCCATTGTAAACTACTTCCTCGCAGAAGATAAGGCAACAGTTAATGGCTTCAACGCACAGGCTGCTAACGTAAACGGTGACGATGATATCACCATGGCAGACGCTAATGCTGTTGTAAACATGTATCTCAACTCTGGTTCTGAACAGGCTGATGGTGAGTAATCTTATAGATTATTGACGCACAGCGTTAAGTAATAAATTATGATTATCCCTGCCATTCCTTCGATTGGCAGGGATAATTGTTAGTTCTCTTCTCAGAGGCTTTCCGATGTATTCAGAAACTTTCCGATGTATTCAGAGGCTTTCCAAAATTTTCTGGTGCTTTCTGATGTTTTGTTGAGGTTTCAGTGCTTGCCCTGGCGCAGCTCGATTACTTCGAGGTCACGTATCTCTGCGCCGTCGATAACGAGACGCACCAGCGTGCGCACTGGTTGCTGACCATACAGACCGGCAGCACCTGGGTTTACATGAAGACAGTGAGCCTGACGGTCAAACATAGCCTTCATGATGTGTGAGTGGCCTGTAACGAGAAGGCGTGGCGGATTATCACGCATGGTCCAGTATATGCTGCGGTCGTAGCGACCTGGATACCCGCCTATGTGCTTTATCATCACGTCAACCTCCTCGCAGCGGAAACGCATGATTTCAGGAAACTCATGACGTATGATGTCACCATCGATGTTGCCGTAAACGCCGCGCAGTGGTGCTATCTGTCTGAGGCGGTCGGCAATCTCTATAGTGCCGAAGTCGCCAGCGTGCCATATCTCGTCACACTGAGCGAAATACTCCGCATAGCGGTCGTCCCAATGAGAGTGAGTGTCAGATATAATACCAATCTTCTTCATGATGCTGTTATTCTTTAGTATGGTTGGTGTTCAGTCATTAATAACGTTAGTATCGTTAATAACGTTAATATCATTAATGCCGTTAGTACCGTTAGTATTTTTATATAATATAACGTATTGCATTAGCGGTTTATTACATTGATGTATCTGCGAAACGTGAAAAAATGATAAAGTGGAGAAATTAGCATTGTAAACAATCGTTTAATTAAGAAAAAATTACTAACTTTGCAATTTCAGTTACGTGAAATCCACATTGCGAGTTAGAAACCAATCAATTTCAGTTGCGTGAAATCCACATTGCGAGTTAGAAACCAAATATATCAGACAGAGTGATACAGGTAACAGAAAAGACTATTGACATTGATGCCATACTGCGCTCAAAGATGGGCAGCAAGGCAGGGAGTGTTCCTCGCTTTGCCGTAAACTGGCTGAAGAAGATAGTGCATCAGGATGAAATCAACAGTTTCCTATGGGATGCACGTGAGTTGCAGGGCACTCCGTGGCTGAAGGCCGGACTTGCATATCTTGACAATACCATTGAGGTCACCGGACTTGAAAACCTGCCTGACGACAGCGACGGACGTCGCTATACCTTCGTGTCAAACCATCCTCTGGGTGGCATTGACGGAGTAGCAGTGGGTTCGATAATCGGTGAACGCTACAACGATAACTTCCGTTATCTGGTCAACGACCTGCTGATGAACCTGCCCGGGCTTGCTCCCCTGTGCATACCTATCAACAAGACCGGCAAGCAGAGCCGTGACTTCCCCCGCATGGTAGAAGAAGGTTTCAGGTCAGACCATCACATGGTGATGTTTCCAGCCGGACTGTGTTCGCGCAAGATAGACGGCAAAATACAAGACCTGCCGTGGCATAAGACCTTTATTACGAAGAGCGTGGAAACGCACCGCGACATTGTCCCCATACACTTTGACGGGCAGAACTCAGAGAAATTCTACCGCATAGCAAATATCTGCAAACTGTTCAGACTGAAATTCAACTTCGCAATGCTGTTTCTTGCCGACGAGATGTTTAAGAACACAGGCAAGACCTTCCATGTGACGATAGGCAAGCCCATAGCGTGGCAGACGTTTGATAAGTCGAAGAAACCCGCAGAGTGGGCAGAAGAGGTAAGAAAGAAGGTATATTCAATTCAGAATTCATTATGAATTATGTATTATGCATTAGCAATTGTGCATTATAAGCTATGAATTATAAGGAAATCATCCCCCCCGTGCCGCAGGAGCTGCTGCTGGCAGAGCTGACGCCTGAAAAGCGCCTGCGCATGACCAATCGCTCAAACAACGAGATTTACGTATTCACCTACCACGACTCGCCCAACCTTATGCGCGAGATAGGACGCCTGCGCGAGATAACCTTCCGCATGGCAGGTGGCGGCACAGGCATGGAACTTGACTGGGATGAGTTTGATACTTGCGATAATTGCTACAAGCAGCTCATCGTGTGGAACCCCGAGTCGCAGGAGATAATCGGTGGCTACCGCTACCTGATGGGCGATGAGTGGGAGTATGACGAGCATGGCCAGCCGATACTGGCTACAAGCCACATGTTCCGCTTTTCTGACAAGTTCATAAAGGAATATGCACCCTATACCATAGAACTGGGCCGCTCGTTTGTCACGCCTGAATACCAGAGTTCGAAGATGGGAGCCAAGAGTCTCTTTGCGCTTGACAACTTGTGGGACGGACTTGGTGCGCTGATGGTCATCAACCCCCGTATGAAATATTACTTCGGCAAGATGACAATGTATCCGAGCTACATACGCTTTGGCCGTGACATGATACTCTATTTCCTCAAGAAACACTTCGGTGATTCAGAAGGGTTGGTATATCCTATGCACCCGCTGAAGCTTGAGACCTCGGAAGACGAGCTGGAACAAATATTCTGCGGTCGCGATTTCAAGGAAGACTACCGCATACTCAACGGAGGCATCCGGGCCCTTGGCTTCAACATACCGCCGCTGGTCAATGCCTACATGAACCTCTCGCCCACGATGAAACTCTTCGGCACAGCCATCAACGACGGCTTCGGCGACGTAGAGGAGACGGGCATACTCATCGCAGTAGATGAAATCTTCGAGTCGAAGCGAGTGCGCCACATAGAGTCATACGTCAAGGAACACCCCGAGTGCCTTGACAACATCACCAGCGGTGCTGACATATTGATAAAGAAACGCCTTATGGGAAGATAAGCCTTACGGCTGCATAGAAACCAGACAATTACCGTAATTAACCAAGGATTACGTAATATTATCAAGTATAGTATTATGATAGTCACGGTTGATTACGGTAATTTGTTTCTATAATTCATGACACGCTGAATGGCAACTCATATCACTTGTAGGTGTAAAATTGTGTTAACGCATACAAGAAAAATAGTACAGCATCAATGATAATTCGTACAAATATAGTAATTTTGCCCATCGAAAATAAAAATATGCAAGACAGATTGCCATGCAATCGTAATACCAAAGAAAAAGCAACATCAGGTAAAAAGATGAAAAAGACATTACTCTCGGCAGCACTTGCCTGCGCTGCCATCCTCTCAGCCAATGCCGGCGGCATGCTGACAAACACTAACCAGAGCGTCAGTTTCCTGCGCAATCCGGCTCGTGACGGTGCCATCGGCATCGACGGCGTATATTCTAACCCGGCCGGTGTGGCTATGATGGGCGAGGGCAAGTGGCTCTCCGTCAACTGGCAGGCAGCGTGGCAGACACGTACCATACAGACTACTAACCCCGTGTTTGAACTCTCCAAGGACTTCAACGGACAGCCGCAGGAGTACGAAGGCAAGGCCTCTGCTCCGTTCGTGCCATCGGTACAGGCCGTGTGGAACAAGGGTCGCTGGTCATGGCAGTTCAACTTCTCTGTTACCGGCGGTGGCGGTAAGTGTGAGTTTGCCAACGGACTGGGTTCCTTCGAGGGAGCCGTAGGCCAGATAGCCGCAGGCCTTCGTCAGTTTGGTTTAAAGGCAGGACTGTCCAGAGCCAAGGTGACCAGTGGCTACGACTGCAACAGTTACATGCAGGGTAAGCAGTACTACTTCGGCTTCACCCTCGGCACGGCCTACAAGGTGACTGACAACTTCTCCGTATATGGCGGCATACGCATACTCTACGGCTCTGCGTCGTATAAGGCAAAGATTGACAACATACGCGTAATCACCGCAGCAAACCCCGACGGAGTGGACTTCGGTCAGTACTATGATCAGATAAAGTCAGACATCACCAGTGCGGCTACGCAGTATGAACAAGCCATTGCTACATACGCACGCGCAGGCCAGGAAGTGCCTGCCGATATTATCAACGGCTACACCTCAGTGCGTAAACTTCAGGCAGTGGAGGCATACCGTGAGGGCGTAAACCTGCAGTCAGACCAGAGCGGCGTGGGCTTCGCTCCGATACTCGGTGCCGACCTCAGGCTGAATAAGTTCAACTTTGCCGTAAAGTATGAGTTCCGCACGAAGATGAATATGGAAAACAAATCCACCGTCAAGGAAGCTCATGCCATTGATGCGGTCAACCAGTTCCGTGACGGTACTTCAATCCGCGAGGACCAGCCATCGCTCCTCAGTTTCGGCGTGCAGTACAGTCCCATCGACCAGGTGCGTATCAACGCCGGCTACCATCACTTCTACGACAAGGCAGCGAAGAAGACCTACTATAAGATGAACGAGGTGGGCGTGTCAACGCGCTATGATAATAAAAACGATATGCTCAAGAGCGGTACCAACGAGTATCTGGGTGGAGCCGAGTGGGACGTCACGAAGAAACTCACCGTCAGCGGAGGTTTCCAGATTACGCGCTACGGCAACACCGACGAGTATATCAACGACATCTCGTTTGTAGTCAATTCATGGAGCTACGGCCTCGGACTGAAATACCAGATAACCGACAAGGTGGCAGTCAACGCAGCCTACTTCAAAACCTGCTACGACGACTATACCACCAAGGTGGATGAGACGGGCATACAAAACTCCTTCACACGCTCCAACCGTGTGGGAGCCATCGGCATAGACATTGCATTCTGATACGATGCCACGGATTCAGAACAGGATAACCTATCCGTGGTAATATATTGGAAATACCTATAATTTCATTTATTGGTTTTAAAACTGTTTGGGGCTATCGTCCGTGAGGATGATAGCCCCTATTCTTATGTCTGGAAACAAGCAACATACGCATGACCCAGTAAAAGCACACGGATTACCATGTGAAAGCATAGTGATTACCATGTAATATGATACTGATTGCATGGTAATCAGATACAGATTGCATAGCGAGGGTATGGCGGTGTGGGGCAAAACGGAAAACGGCAAAAAAGTAAGAGAACCCGGGGTTTGCGAAAAAAAAACTGTTTGACAGCATTTTTTTTCTGTTATACTTGCAAATGACGTAAAAAAGCAGTAAATTTGCATAGAGCTTACTATGCCATTTTTCCCAAGTGGCAGAGTGATTATTGTCTAATCTTCTTTGCCTCAGAATGTTAAGCGCGTTCTGAGGAGGAATTGTGTGCATTAGTACTTGATAATACAGTAGAAGGACGGATACATGCAAACAAACACGAAAGCCAGTAAAAGGGCAATATTCTCAGGACTTAGCTGGACATCAGTGTCAACCATAATCAATGGACTTTCACAAGTGCTGCGCCTTTCGATACTTTCGAGATTTCTTGAGAAAAGTGATTTCGGCATCGTAGCCATACTGACGCTGACCTTGGGAATGGTACAGGTGTTCTCTGATTTAGGTTTCTCTTCTGCAATAATGTCGCAGAAAGATCTTGAGAAACAAGATTTCGTCAGTTTGTTTTGGTTGCAGTTTATTATATATAATGTGACAATGATATGTCTCTCGCTATCATCATCATTGTTTGCATCTTACTACTCAAACGCAGCTATAGCATCAATGTTGCCGATAGTTCTGTTTGAATTATTCTTTATCAGCATAGGCAGATTATATGAGACAGTGTTGCAGAAAGAGATGCGTTTCAAGACTATAGCTATCCGTAATATGCTTGCTGCTGTCATCTCCATCCCCTTTGCTTTGATATTGGCACTACAGTCTTTCGGTGTTTATAGCATGATATTATCAACCCTTGCGCATGCTGCCATCATAAACATCTGGAATTTCATGGCAGGCCAGTCAACATATAAGATGCAGTTGCAGAGGATAGACTACAAAAAGACTAAGGGACTTATGAAAGTCGGGGGGTTCCAGATGGGAACTCAGATTATTGATTATCTATCCTCAAAGCTCGATATCATAGTAATAGGCATATATTTTGACGTTAGCGAACTGGGACTGTATAATTTGTCCAAGGAGGTTGTGGTGAAATTTTCGTTTGTGACAAATGCTATTGTGAACAAGGTACTCTTGCCTGTGCTGACCTCGCTTCAGAATGATATAGCAAGATTAAGGGAAATGTTCTGTAAGTTTGTGCGTGAGACATCTCTGCTCAATGCATTGTTGACGAGCTTTATGTTTGTTTTCGCAGATGTCATTGTATATTATTTCTATGGAGAGAAATACATAGAGGCTACTTACTTAGTGAGAATTACGGCAATATGCAGTTTTTGGGGTATGTCTTCTAATCCAAATGGCTTGGTGGCCATCGCAATGAAGAAAACAGATGTCACTTTCGTCTATACTATAATCAGGGTAATTATGACATCAGTCATACTATTGACCTTTGGGTGGATATCAATGGAGGTGACGATGATTGCTGTACTTATAGTCGCTATTATAGGTTTCTTTCTTAGTTGGAAGATGTTGCTGAATAATACTATCTCATTAGGATTGCTAACATATTTAAAACGGTTTGTACCGAGTTCGTCCACATTTTCTATAGTGTCAATTGTCTTAATGCCTTGGTGGATTGCCTATGGCGATTATAAAAAAATATCTGTCACTGTTGTCTTCGTATTGGTATATATGCTCGTTACGGCAATATGTGTAGCATTTGCAGAAAGAGACATGGTGAAGCAACTTATAACCAAGAGATACGATGCATATAAAAAACAAACAAATTAGTTTTGGAAAGTTTGTTGCCCTTGTCTTGTATTATGGCATAGCGCGGTACTTGCCATGCAGTAACACCTACGGCAATATAGGAGGTTATGTAATGCGTTACCTATGCAAGCACATTTTCAAAAAATGTGGTAAGAATGTAAACATTGAGAGAAAGGCTTGGTTCGCTAGTGGTATAGACGTGGAAATAGGAGATAATAGTGGCATAGGCATAAATGCCCACATTCCAAACGGTACTATTATCGGAAAAGATGTAATGATGGGACCTAATTGCTTTATTTTGGAAATCAACCATAATTATAATCAGACAGATATCCCCATGAACCAGCAGGGAATGGGGAATAAGAAGATAACCATAATTGGTGATGACGTGTGGATTGGTCGTGATGTCTTTATGACTCCTGGTCGTAGAGTTTCAAGTCATAGTATAGTGGCGGCACGAACTGTATTAGTTCGGGATTTTCCTGAATGGTCAATTGTTGGGGGAAACCCATCCCAACTAATTAAGTCAAGGATATAATTTGCTTTTTTATTAAGCTTTATTACGTTTAACGACGTAAAGATTTATAACATTCAATAAGCAATGGAATCAGGGCAGACACCATTATATGTCTTTTCTAATGTGATATTATATCTTTTTATGCTGGTATTGGCATATAAAGGTGTAAAGAGCAGGGATGGAGACAAATTCAGATACATGTTGTCTGTATTTCTAATGTTCTTGTTTTGTGAATATGCTTTTTGGGGAGGTGATTACTATCATTATATAGACGAGTTTAAAGAGGCAAGATTGGGAGCTCGTGTTAATCTTGAGCCTTTCTATTACTGGGTGGCACAGACATTCGAGTCTTACGGTGAAATTCGTCTGGTAATCTGGGGGGGAGGTCTGATACTGCTGTTATTGCTTTTTAGGATAATTGATAAGAAACCAGAAAATTATGTTTATACGTACATTTCCACCTATTTTATATGGTTTTCTTATGCAAGGGCATCGTTGGCAATGTGTGTGATATTACTTGGTTTGGCTCTAATTGCGCATGAGAATAAAAAGATGCTATTCTTACAAATCGCTGGTATTGCTCTGCTGATAGCTTCTTTAAGTTTACATAAATCTGCAACCTATGGAGTAGCAATGGCAGCGATGGCATTTGTTACATATAGATTTGGAAAATGGGTTTATTTGTTATTGATAATGGGTATGGTTGCGGTTCTATATTTGTACGGAGACTCCGTGGACATTGCGTCTATTGCCCAAGAACACGAGGAACGAATGCAGAGCACAGTAAATGTGGCACGAATGTATTTGGAGGAGGAAGAACGTTTCCTTGGTATGGGAGAGTTGGTAGAGAAGGTTTTATTTCATTTGTCTATATATATGGTTGCCATACTGTATATAATGTCTGTCTTTGAGAATAAAGCTAAGACTTTTTCTAAATATACGAGAATATTTGGGTGTTATGCCTTTTGGACGGCTTTGACGTCCTCCGTATTTCTATTGGATTTTGACTATAATACCCTTGAGATGTATGAGCGTTTTTCTATGTATGCTTTGATACCGGCTTCATTTTTATTATCGAAAATATATGAATCGGGGTATAAGAGGCGATTTACGACTACAACGATTATTGTGGCAGTACTCTGTTCTTCATATACACTTATATATGTGTATTATTGTACACTAGTTAAATAAGTACACCCTAAAATCCGCAGATAATTTTTCGATTGTCTGATTTAGCCCTTGCTTGGGACGATGTTGTCTGATTGTGGACTTTACGGCCCGTATAATCTCGCTGTACTGATAGCCTGTCAG